>JBEBGB010000305.1:0-5908 GCA_040081675.1 Vicinamibacterales bacterium | reverse complement strand
CTGGCCGCTGCGGTGCGCGGAGTCGGTCACGCGCGGCTCGCCTACGACGCCGATGGTCCCGCTCGCCGCTACGTGCCGTTTGTGGAGGTTGCCGGCCGCACCGTGCCGTCGCTGCCGGTGGCTGCGGCGCTGGCCGTTCGTGGTGTGACTCCAGACCAGGTGTCTGCGTCGCGTGACGCGCTGCACCTCGGTGCGCTTCGCGTGCCGTGGGTCGAGCAGGTCGTGCCCGACTTCTATGGCCCCGCGCAGACGGTCTACCGGCCGATGGTGCCGTTTCGTGGCCCGACGCTGCGCGCCGACCATACGCCCGCCTTCCGGTCTTATTCGTTCCAGGACCTCATTCTTGCCGAGCAGCAGATGCTCGATGGTCAGACCCCACACATCGACCCGGCTGTCTTCAAGAATCAGATCGTCGTTGTTGGCGTCAGTGCACAAGGCCTGAAGGACACGTTCACCACACCTTTCAGCGAAGGCCAGATGCCTGGCGCCGAGTTTCACGCGAACGTGATCGATGCGCTCGTCTCGGGGCGAACCCTGGCGCCGGCGTCCACGTGGCAACGAGCCGCGGTTACCGTCGTGCCGGCCGTGGGCGTGGCGCTCGTTGGTGCGCTTGGCGCGCCGTGGATCACTGCGGCGGTCATGCTGCTCACTGCCGCCGGCCTCGCCTGGTTCACGACCCACGCCATGGCGGCCGGACTCTGGCTGCCGCTGGTCGCGCCGCTCGTGGCGCTGGGCCTCACGTTTGTCGCCGATCTGTCCTGGATGTACTTCGTCGAGGGACGGGAGAAACGTCGCGTCAAGCGGCTGTTCTCGCGCTACGTGTCGAAAGACGTCTACCAGCAGCTGCTCGCGAGTCCAACCGACGCGGTTCTCGGGGGGCATCGCCGGCACATGACGGTGCTGTTCTCCGACCTGCGAGGGTTCACAACCCTGTCAGAAACCGGTGATCCGGAAGCGCTCGTTCAACAGCTGAATCAATATTTCACTCGAATGGTCGACATCGTCTTCGGCCATCGTGGCACGATCGACAAGTTCGTCGGCGACATGGTGATGGCCCTCTACGGGGCTCCGCTCGATGACCCCGACCACGCCGACCACGCTGTGCAGACCGCCCTCGAAATGGACCGTGCGCTGCAGGACTTGAATCGGCAATGGCTGGCGGAGGGGCGGACAGCGCTCGAGATCGGTATTGGCATCAACTCAGGCGAGATGATTGCTGGAAACATCGGGTCGGATGCCATCATGAGCTATACCGTTATAGGGGATAACGTGAACCTTGGCGCTCGGCTCGAGTCGCTGAACAAGGATTTTGGCACCCGAATACTCATTTCCGACGCGACGCGCGTCCAGCTGCGTGGAACCTACGACCTCCGGCCGCTCGGCGACGTGACAGTCAAAGGAAAGACCAGGTCGGTGGCGGTGTATCAAGTGCGGACGAGTCTCGATAAAGAGGTAACGACATGAGCCCACGAATCATCGCCGTCGCGACGGCGCTTGCTGTCTGTGCCGCTGGCCAGGCGCGTGCCGGGCAACTGGGCAACCTGGGCGGAGCGCTGAAGCGCGCGCAGCAGCAGTTCAAGGACGTCGAGATGACGCCGGCCGAGGAACTGCAGCTCGGCACGCAGGTCAGCGATCGAATCCGCCAGCGATACGGCGTCACGCAGAACGCCGCGGTCCATCGCTACGTCACCCTCGTCGGCATTTCGCTGGCGCAGGCCAGCGGCAAACCGGGCCTGCCCTGGAAGTTCATCGTGCTCGACACCGACGCCGTGAACGCGTTCGCCGCACCCGGTGGGTTCATCCACATCACGAAGGGCGCGCTGGCGCACATGCGCAGCGAAGCGGAGCTGGCCGGCGTACTCGGACATGAGATCATCCACGTCACCGAGAGGCACACGATTCGGGCGATTCAAAAAGGCAAGTTGGTGCAGATGGGCGCCAACGAGACTGTCGCCGGCAACAACGCACTCATGGGCAAGCTCGCCGACAAGGCGTACGACGTCGTCGAACGGGGCTTCGGACGCGGCGAAGAGCTCGAGGCGGACGAAAAGGGCATCGTGCTCGCCAACGTGGTGGGATACGCGCCACAGGGTCTCAACGGTTTTCTCGACATGTTGATGGACCGCAACAAGAGCGGTGCGGATCGCAACGGTCTCTTTGCCTCGCACCCCGAAACCAAAGAGCGGGTTGACAAGCTGACGAAGCAGATCGCGTCCCAGAAGCTGTCGTCGACGGCGACCGTAGCCCCACGCTACACATCAACCATTCCCTTCCAGCCGGTGGACGCCTCCGAGATTGCCACGATAGAAGCGGGATCTGCCGGTCTGACCGGTGGCAGCGCAAAACCTGCAGAACAGCCCAAGAAGAAGGGCCTCGGCGGATTGTCGGGTGCACTCCGTCCGTCGGGCACGGAGAAGTCGTCGGCGCAGGTCAGTGGATCGGGCGCAGCTCGCGGCGGCGCTGAAGAGGATCGCCTGGCCAAGGGCGGCGCAGTGAAGACGCTGGTCGCCGTGAGCGTGACTGCGGCCGACGTGGCGGCATTCAAGAAGGACGGCGGACTCAAGTGAGGCGCGGCATTGTCGGGAGGTTCGTCGGCCACGCCTGGACTCTTTACAAAAGCTGCACCACTGAGTTCACGGAGACAAACGGAGGTCACAGTTCTCTCAATGGAGAGCCCGAAGAAGGGCAGTGCCCTCGGTTCGTGTCCGTGTTCTCCGTGGTAGCGCTTTGCGGTTCGAGACCGGCCGGCCTGATCTCGTCGACGAGCTAGCCCTTGCAACTATCTCTCGTGACAGGCGGCGCTCTGGCCATCGCGGTTATCGCGTTCGCTGCCGTACGGAGCTCGTTCCTTCGCGGACGCCTGCTCTTCGCGATCGCGCTGCTCCTGACGGCGGGCGCGCTCGACGTCGTGCTTCGCCGCGGCCTTGGCGATCCCGCCGTGATCGGCGGCTTCGACCGTCTGCTGCTCGTGGCCGGCAGCCTCGTGGCGGGTGTCTCGCTGCTCTTCAATCCGTGGCAGCAGAACCGTATCTCCGAGCGTTTTCCTGCCATCGTGCAGGACGTCATCATCATCGCCCTCTTCGTGGTCGCGGCGACGCTGTTGCTCGACGAGAAGGTGATGACCACATCGGCGGTTGGTGCCGTCGTCGTCGGCTTCGCGCTGCAGGACACGCTGGGCAATCTGTTCTCGGGTCTGGCCATCCAGGTCGAGAAGCCGTTCCGCGTCGGACAATGGATCCGGGTGGGCGAGCACGAGGGCAAGGTCCAGGAAGTGACCTGGCGCGCCACCAAGCTGCTCACGAAGGGCGGTCAGTTTGCCATCGTGCCCAACAGCCTGATTTCGAAGGAGCCGATTCTCAACTACTCGGAGCCTGACATTCCCACGAGGATCGAGGTGGAGGTGGGCGCCAGCTACGACGTGCCACCCAACCTGGTGAAGCAGGCGCTGCGCGAAGCGCTCGACAGCGCGTCTCTCGTGCTCGAGCATCCGGCGCCAGACGTGCTCCTCCACGACTTCGCGGCATCGTCTATTACCTATCGCGTCCGCTTCTGGCTGGCCGATTTCGGTCGCGATTACGAGGCGCGCGATCAAGTGCGCTCGAACATCTGGTACACGTTCAAGCGGCACGGTATCGAGATTCCATTTCCGATCCAGATTCAGTACGAGCGTGAAGAGACGCCGGCACGACCTCCCGGGTATGTTGAACACATCGCCCAGCGGATCGGTCAGGTCGATCTGTTTTCCGAGTTGAACGAGGCCGAGCGGACCGAGCTCGCGTCGAGTTGTCGAGAACATCGGTTCGGCGCGGGCGAGCGCATCGTGAAGCAGGGCGATGCCGGGCGATCGATGTTCGTGGTGCTCGAAGGTCAGGTCAGGGTCACGCTCGAACCGTCCGGACAGCAAGTGGCGACCATTTCCGCCGGCGGATTCATGGGCGAAATGTCCATGCTGACTGGCGACCCGCGAACGGCCACCGTCAGCGCACTCGGCGACGCGGCACTGCTCGAGATCGATGCCGAACGCTTTCGGGCGCTTGCGGTCCGTTGTCCGGGTCTCATTGAACGTGTCAGTACCATCGTGTCGGCGCGCCGTGTGGGTCTGGCAGAGGCACAGGCTGCTGCTGACGAGGTCCGAGCGAACGGCGGCTCGGCCCAAACGCTGCTGACGCGAATCCGAGCCTTCCTGAATCTCTAGCCCGCTTTTCGAATCGATGTAACGCGCAGACTCTCGTTCTGGGGTCTCGGCGGTGCACCGTCGCTGCGCCGCTCAGACCTGCTCGAGCACGTGCGCCGCTGCAGCCACCGCTCGGTCGACGTCTCTCGCGGTCGTCTTCCAGCTCGAAACCGACACGCGCATGCACCGCATGCCTCGCCACGTCGTGCCGGTGAAGTAGGCCTCGCCCGTTGCATTGATGGCAGCCATCACGACGTCCGTTCGCGCATCGTGATCAGCATCTGTGGCCGTCAGTCGGCTGTCGAAGAAGCGTACCAGACCCTGATTGATCTGTGGAACGCAGATGGTTCGGGCGTGAGGCAACGCCCCGATCCGCGTGGCGATGGCGTGTGCGTGGCGGCAGCAGCGCGTGACCAGGTCTGCCACCCCGCGGCGTCCGAGCTCCTCGAGGGCGGCGTAGGTCGCGAATCCGCGCGCGCGCCGCGAATGTTCTGGCGTCCAATCCACCTGATCCCGCGCATCGTCGGCATGCACAAGGTAGCTCGCACGCTGTTCCATGCCTGCGCGGTGCGATGCAGGATGTGCGACGAACGCGTAGCCGCAGTCGTACGGCACGTTCAGCCACTTGTGGCCGTCGGTCGCCCACGAATCTGCGGACTCGGCCCCTTTCAATAGATGGCGAAGCTCGGGAGCGGCGTTGGCCCACAGCCCCATGGCTCCGTCCACATGCACCCACGCACCGGCGGCATGCGCCATGGCAATCAATGGCTCGAACGGATCGAACGCACCGCAGTTCACGTCGCCGGCTTGCAACACGACGATCGTGGGTCGAGTTTGATCGCGCGACAGGGCGTCCGCAAGAACCTCTGGCGACAGGCGACAGTCAGCGTCACTGGGCAACACCGTCATGCTCGCGGTGCCGAGACCCAGAAGTTTGATAGCCCGCGTGCACGTGCCGTGCACATCCTGAGACGTGAGGATGCGGATGGCTGGCGCCGCCGAGAGACCGTCGCGATTCACGTCCCAGCCACGGCGATCGAGCAGCGCGTGACGCGCAGCGGCCAGGCATGTGACGTGGGCCATCTGGCAGCCAGTCACCAACGCGAAAGACGCCGATGCCGGCACGCCGAGCAGATCCTTCAGCCAGTCGCCGCAGACCTCTTCAACGACTGCCGCGGCCGGACCGCACGCGTACAGGCAGGCATTCTGATCCCATGTCGACGTGAGCCAATCAGCAGCAAGCGCGGCAGGAAGGCTGGCGCCGATTACCCAGCCGTAGAAGCGCCCGCCGGCACTTCCATTAAGTCCGCCTTCAACGTTGCGAATGAGCTCGTCGATGACCACCGTCGGGTCTTGACCCTCGTCTGGCAACGCATGCGCCAGCCGCCGGCGAAGTTCCGCGAGGCTCGTCGTTGCTTGAACTGATGCTGTGTCGAGCGAGTCGAGATACGTGCGAGCCGCAGCGGTTGCCCGCTCGAGTGTCCTGTTGAGTTGAGATGTACGAGTCGGCATGACTGGATGTGGAAGGGGCTTCGAAGCCGGGAGCGGTGATTCTAATAGACTCTGGGCCGCGTGAGCTAAACGTCTAAAGCCCGGAACGCGGAGCCGGTCTTAGGGCCTGTCAGGAAATAAGTGCGGCATCTTGGCCGACGATGCATCCCGCCTCGCCGCGTTACTCATCGGTCACATGCGCCCGGCATGCTCCCTCTTCGCGCCTTGCGATCCGGGCGCCTC
>JBEBGB010001136.1:0-1445 GCA_040081675.1 Vicinamibacterales bacterium | reverse complement strand
TTCGATGGCGCCGGACGCCGGATCTGAGGACGAGTAGCGAACTTCCAGATCACCGGTCCGTCGGCTCTCGTAGCGCGGGATGTTCAGTTGGCGCAGCGTCTCGAGTGCGTGCGGGTACAGCTGGTAGGGAATGACGTTGGTCGAGACAGGGTTGTTGGGGGCGTATCGCGCGAGTTCGCGCGCGACACGCTGTTGACTGGCCAGAGTTGGACCATAGACCTCGCGCGTACCGCTCGTGTGATGCAGCCGTATGGCGAGAGTTGCCACAGTGAAAAGGAGCGTCGTCGCGAGGAGGCCCGTGACGGCTGGCGCCGTCCACCGAAGCGTCCCTCGCCTCATCGCCAGCCAGTCGACGGCCATCCACGCCAGCACCGTGAACGTGACCCACGTGGCGTTGTAGTACTGAGGGTGCAAGAACTTACCCGTATAGCCGTCCAGCGCCATCTGACACACAAGTGTTCCCAGGAGAATCACAGCGATGTGCGTTCGCGGAGTCGCGTGTTTTCGTCCTGCCTGTAGTGCAAGCCACGCGCTGACGGCGATGCCCGTCCACACCAGCACGTACGCAAGCCATGACAGCGTGGCTGCCACTTGTAACGCGCTACCCTGCATCGGGCCAGGGCCGAAGAAATACTCCAGCTCGCGCGCACTCAAGACGCGACCGCCAAGGAGCGGAAAGGCCCACCCACGCAGGCCGGCCATCGTGCCTGCCGCCGGCGCTTCAGCTCGTGTCAGATAGAGCCAGTAGGGCCAAGCCGCGATGGCGCCCGTGGTCACGATGGCTGTGACGCTGGCCCGCTCGGTCCACAGCGAACGCCACCGGACCACCACCATGTGTGCGGCGAGAGGGACGACAAACGCAAGGCCACTGAGGTGGACCAGTGGGACGGCCGCCATGGCGGCCAGCGAGACGCGCAGCCCCGCTTTCGAACCTGAGTGCAGGTGCGCTGCGTAGCCCGCGATCGATAACGCACCGAGCGGAATCAGAAACGGGTTGTCCCACAGCACACGCGCATCGAACCAGAAATACGGCGATAGCAAAGGGACTGGGGCGAACCAGACCCACAGACCGAGCGAACGTGAGAGCCACCACAGCGAGAACGCCGTCGCCGACACGATGAGCATGGTGTGGAGACTCGCGACGACCAGGAGATCGTGCGACACGCTGATCAACACCTGGTAGACCCACGTCGGGAACGGACCGTAGGCGAATCCGAAGGTCCCCATCAACCCGTGATCGGCGAGGCGGCCCAGCGCGTTGGCCTGCACCGCAGCAGCAATCAATTGCGGTTCATCGTTGATGAACGGCGCGTCGCCGATCCAGAGGAGTGGAACGAGTGCCGCAGTCACGACCGTGCCAAGCGCTGTCCAGTGCGCGAGCGTGATCGGCCGGAGTCGAGTGCCTTGCGCAGGACTCGACGCCTGCGCCACCTGGACCTCCTGCG
>JBEBGB010001135.1:0-1446 GCA_040081675.1 Vicinamibacterales bacterium | reverse complement strand
CTGTTGTAGCTCGCTGATAGTGTCCCCTGGTCCGCTCGTTAGAAATGTCCCCTTATGCTCGCGCCCACAGAGGTGGCGAGGTGAGGAGAACGACGATGAGTCGGCGGGAGTTGACGCGGGTGGAAGTCATGGCGCGCGTGAAAGCCGGTACCTTGGCGCTGGCCGACGCGGCGACCATGCTTGGGGTGAGTTATCGGCAGACCAAACGGCTGTGGCGCCGGTATCGCGAGGGCGGTGCCAAGGGGTTGCAGCACCAGGGGGTCGGGAAACCGTCGAACCGGCGGACGGGGGTGCGTGTCCGGGCCCGCGTGCTGGCGTTGATTCGGCAGAAGTACAGCGGGGCCCTGGACGTGCGCTTTGGTCCCACGCTGGCGGCAGAGCATCTGGCCAGTGAGGATGGCCTGACGGTCCATCACGAGACGCTGCGGCGGTGGATGTTGGCGGCGGGGTTGTGGAGCCGCGCCCGCAAACGGGTCCCGTATCGGCAGCGCCGCGCGCGCCGGGCCCATGCCGGGGAACTCGTCCAGATGGACGGCAGCTTTCACGCCTGGTTCGAAGCGCGGGCCTCGACGGCGTGCATGGTGACGCTGGTCGACGATGCGACCAGTCAGAGTGTGGGGCGCTTCAGTGCCCAAGAAACGATTTGGGCGGCCGTGGATGTCTTGCGGCTCTGGCTTGAGACGTACGGGATCCCGCAGGCGCTGTACACCGACTGGAAGAACGTCTATGTGCGCGCGGCGACGGAGGCGGAACGCGCGGCCGGCGTCGTACCACAGACGCAGTTTGGGCGGATGTGCGCGGAGCTCGGCATCACGATCATCGCCGCAAGTTCGCCGCAGGCGAAAGGCCGCATCGAGCGGAACCACGGGACGCATCAAGACCGGCTCGTGAAGAAATTACGCCGGCTCGGGACCCGCGATCTCGAGGCGGGCAATGCGTATCTCGCCGAGACGTATTGGCCGGACCACAATCAGCGCTTCACGCGGCCCGCCGCTGCCTCCGCGGACATGCATCGGCGCTGTCCGACGGCGCGGCAGCTCGATCAGATCTTTCATCTGGAAGAAGCCCGCACGATCGGCGATGACTGGGTCGTGCGCTATCACAATCGGTTGCTGCAGCTCGAACGCCAGAGCGGCCATGCGCCCGCCCGGAGCATCGTGACGGTTTGTGAATGGCGCGACGGTCGACTCAGCATCACCTATCGGGGACGCGTCATGAAGTGGCACGAATGGACCGACACGACCGTCGCCCCGCTGCCGCGCGTGTCGACGCCATCGGTCGTCGCGGCACGGCCACGCCGCTTGCCGTTCAGCACGGACCACCCCTGGCGTCGCGCCGAAGGCGACGAGGGCAACAAGCACGTGCCGCTCTGGCAAGCGTTGGATCAGTAACGCGGGGACATTTCTAACGAGCTAAGACCGGGGACATTTCTAACGAGCTTTGACA
>JBEBGB010001134.1:0-1452 GCA_040081675.1 Vicinamibacterales bacterium | reverse complement strand
ACGCCGGCGGCCGCGCCGGCACCAGTGACCGGCGGCTGGCAGGACGGCTTCCTCCTGCAAACGGCAAATGGCGACTACCGACTGACGCTGGGCATGACGGCGCAGGCTGATGGACGGTTCTCGTTGGACACGCCGGCGCCGTTCACCGACACGTTCACGTTGCGCAAGATCCGGCCAACCTTTACCGGACGAATCGCGAAGTACTTCGACTACAAAGTCATGCCCGACCTTGGCGGCGGTCAGGTCGTCATGCAGGATGCCTATCTCGACGCCCGCTTCTCGCCGAAGTTCCGCGTCCGAGTGGGCAAAGACAAGACGCCGGTCGGATACGAGCTGCTCATCGGCGATCCCTACGTGTTGTTTCCGGAGCGATCGCTTGCGACCAGCCTGATACCGAATCGAGACAACGGCGTACAGGTGCAAGGCGACCTGCTTGCCAACAAGCTGTCGTACTCGGCCGGCGTGTTCAACGGCATCCCGGACGGAACCTCCTCGTCTACCGAAGTAGATGCCAACAACGGCAAGGACCTCGCCGGTCGCATCGTGCTTCTGCCCTTTCGATCGACAGCGACTCCGGCCAGACCCTTGAGTGGTCTCGGCTTCCACCTGGGCGCCTCAACAGGCAAGCAGACCGGCGCGCTGCCCGCGTTCAGAACGTCTGCAACCCAGACCTACTTCTCCTACGCGACCGGCGCAACGGCCGATGGCACACGCACGCGCGTGACGCCTGCGGTCTTCTACTACTTCAAGTCGTTTGGCGGCTTCGCGGAGTACGTGCGCTCGACACAGTCAGTGTCGCGTGCGGGCGTGGTCACCGATGTGACGAACCATGCCTGGGATGTGACGGCATCCTACGTGGTGACGGGCGATACCACCACTGATCGCGGCGTGCGTCCAAGGAACAACTTCGATCCCGCGGCGGGACATTGGGGCGCGCTGCAGCTGCTGGCGCGAGTCGGTCAGCTCTCCGTGGATCCTGCCGCGTTCTCGCGTAACCTCGCTGCTTCAACGGCTAGTCGAGAAGCGAAGCAGTGGTCCGTCGAAGCAAACTGGTATCCCAACTACTGGATCAAGTACTACATCAGCTACGAGCACACCGCCTTCACCGGCGGAACGGCGGCGCGGCCTGCAGAGAACGCCGTCATTCTTCGAACGCAACTGGCGTTCTGAAGTCTGGTAATCCGAACGCGAAATCAAGATAGATACCCACGGACTATGACCGGCCTGCTGTCGAAAGACCGTATCGTCGCTGGCCCGGCGTTCAACCGGTGGCTGGTCCCACCGTCCGCGCTCGCTATCCATCTGTCGATTGGCATGGCCTACGGCTTCAGTGTGTTCTGGCTGCCCCTGAGTCGGGCTATTGGCATCACGGCGTCATCGCCCGAGGACTGGAAGATCAGCACGCTCGGGTGGATGTACACGCTGTTCTTCGTCATGCTCGGCTCATCGGCG
>JBEBGB010001133.1:0-1454 GCA_040081675.1 Vicinamibacterales bacterium | reverse complement strand
GCTGCGCTGAGGATCATGCTGCGTCGATCGTGACGCCGATCCAGGAAACGTTCACGGAGGCGCTGGAGTTCACCTCGGAGTTCACACCGAGGGCGTTTCCCAACCTGATCAAGCACCTCGAGCCAGCATGGGTTGAGGAAGCACTGTTATCGACGGGGACAGCGACGGTTCGCCGCCGCCGGATGCCTGCCGAGCAGACGGTGTGGCTCGTACTCGGCATGGCTGTGATGCGGGACCTTCCCGTTACGACAGTCGCCCGACAGCTGGATATCGCGCTGCCAGGTCCCGACGGCAGTCGCACCGTGGCAGCAAGCGCATTGGCTCAAGCAAGAGCCCGGTTGGGTCCGGCTCCGATGGAGTGGCTGTTCCTGCGCACGGCGGAGGAGTGGGCGCATCGAAGTGCAGCCGCTGACGGGTGGAGAGGACTGGGCCTGTACGGCCTCGACGGCACGACGCTGCGGGTCGCGGACAGTCCGGAGAATCGAGAGCATTTCGGCAGCCAGGATTCGGGACGTCACGACGGTGGTCGCGACGAGCGAGTGAGTGGATATCCGCTGATGAGAATGGTCGTGGTGATGGCGCTACGCTCGCATCTGCTGGCGGCGGCGACCTTCGGACCCTTCGGCGTCGACGAACGCGTCTACGCCACTTCGTTGTGGGACACGGTGCCAGATCATTCGCTCGTGCTGATCGATCGCCTTCACCTACAAGCGAGCGTCTTGGTCCCGCTGATGACGAAAGGCACCGAGCGTCACTGGATCACTCGCGCAAAGTCGAACACGACGTACAGCTCGATTCGACGACTGGGGACCGGTGATGAACTTGTGGAATTCAACGTCCGCCGCGAGGCACGGCGGAAAGATCCGTCGCTGCCGACGCATTTTGACGCGCGGGTGATTCGCTATCACCGCAAGGGTTACCAACCGCAGCTTCTGATCACCTCTCTGCTCGACGAGAAACGCTACCCCGCGAGCGAGATTCGGGCCCTCTACCACGAGCGGTGGGAAATCGAACTCGGGTTCGGCGAGATCAAGACCGACATGCTCGAACGACTCGAGACCATCCGCAGTAAGAGTCCGAGTGCTGTCGAGCAGGAGATGTGGGGCCTGCTGCTGGCCTACAACCTCATTCGACTCGAGATGCAGCGGATTGCAGCCGAGCTCGAGGTGCCACCCAACCGAATCAGCTTTGTCGCAGCCCTCCGGGAATGCGTCGAGCAATGGCACTTCGCGGCGATGGCCTCACCAGGAACGATCCCTGGCCGTCTCTCGACGATGACCGACCGCCTCCGAAACTTTGTGCTGCCTCCACGACGCCCCGAACGTGTCTTCCCTCGAGCAGTGAAGCTCAAGATGAGCAACTACGCTCGGAAGGTCCCCACAACATCCTCGTCGAGGAGCCGCACTAAGTGAGCGGCATTGCTACTAGCGGCCGACGGCCTTGATCGCCTCGCG
>JBEBGB010001132.1:0-1454 GCA_040081675.1 Vicinamibacterales bacterium | reverse complement strand
TCAAGGTCGAGGAGCCGGAGCACGGCGACGACTCTCGCGGCTGGGCGCCGTTCATTGCCGAGGGCTGGAGCAGCTATTTCATTGGGGTGAATCGGAACAAGCGAAGCCTGGCGCTCAATCTGAAGTCGCCCGATGGTCCAGGCGTCCTCAGACGACTCGCGATGTGGGCCGACGTGCTGGTCGAGAACTTCAGGCCCGGCACACTCGATCGTCTGGGGCTTGGCTATGAACAACTGTCGGACAACAACCCTCGACTCGTCTTTGCGTCGGTCACCGGTTACGGCCACACGGGACCACGAAGCGACCTCGCCGGGTACGACCCCGTGCTGCAGGCCGAAGCGGGCTTGATGTCCATCACCGGTCCGGCTGACGGACCCGCGTCGCGCGTCGGCGTGGCGATGACCGACTACCTCGCAGGCCAGTTCATGTTCTCCAGCATTTTGCTGGCCCTGCGAGACAGGGACCGTACGGGAAAGGGACAGGCGATCGACATCGCCCTGTTCGATTCGATCCTGGCGACGATGAGCCTGCCCGCGGGGATTTACCTCGCGACAGGTCGCAAGCCGGAGCGCCTGGGGAACCGGCATCCGTCGATCGCACCCTACGAATCCTTCCGCGTCCTCGATGGGGACGTGATGGTCTGCGCGGGCAATCCGCGCCTGTGGCTGCAGTTCTGCGGAGCCATCGGGCGGCCCGATCTTCCGGACGACCCGCGGTTCATCAGCAACACGGCACGTCTCGAACATCGCTCGGCGCTGGCGGACACCATCGAGTCTGCGATTGAGGGCTGGACCGTCGGCCAGTTGCTCGAGCGGCTCGAAGCGCGCGGGGTTCCGTGTGGGCGGGTTCGATCGATCGATGAGGCGCTGTCCGATCCGCAAGTGGCGGCTCGCAACATGGTGGTCACGATGCCGCACGCTGACCTGGGGTCAGTGTCTATGATTGGCAACCCGATGGCATTGGCCGCGTCACCGGCGTCCTATCGACTGCCACCGCCGGCTCTCGGCGAGCACTCGGCGGCCATTCTTGGCGAGCTGGGATACACGCCAGATGAGGTCGCGCGAATCACCGCCCACGCATGACGCGTGAGCTCCTTCCGCTTGGGGAACTTCGATGAAGACACGACGAACACTTGCGGCAATCACCCTGACGCTGGCCGTCTGCGCGGGCGTCATGTATGAACGAGTGGCTGCCGCGCCGTCCGATATCTCGGTGACGCCGGGCGAGTTCGTTGTCGAACATCCCACACTGATCAACCTGGGATTCGAGTGGCAGATCGACGGCGACGCAAATCGCAACGCATCTGTGGACGTGTCCTTCCGGAAGGCAGGAGAGACGGCCTGGCGCAAGGGGCTGCCGCTTGTGCGCATTCACAACGAGCGCACCTACTGGGCGAACGTGTTCGACCTGGTGGCGCCGAACATGTTTGCCGGAAGCATCCTCGACCTCGAGCC
>JBEBGB010000304.1:0-5953 GCA_040081675.1 Vicinamibacterales bacterium | reverse complement strand
GGGCCGGTCGGAACACTCGACGTCAAGGCTGGCGCCTTGGATCTCGATCAACTCGTGGCGTTTGCATCCGACTTTGTCGAAGGCAGTGCTCAACCCGCTCGGGCCGATGGGGCTCCGGGAACTGGCACCACCGCCGGCGTCCAAACGAGTTCGACGGTCGCCGAGACAGACCTGACAATTTCCATCGCGGCCGACCGAGCAACCATGAGCGGTGTGGCGCTCGAACGGGTGTCAGGAAAGGCGCGCCTACAGGGAACGCGTCTGACTCTCGACCCGATGCAGTTCGGACTCTTCGGCGGAACCTACGAAGGTGCGCTCGGCGCCGCACTCACCGAGCCTCCGAGCTTCAGCTGGAAGGCGGCGCTGAAGAACGTGGACGTCGCGGCCGTCACCGCTTTCGCGGGTAACCCTGGTGTCGTCACTGGTCGTCTGGCTGCAACCATTGATCTGGTCGGTACCGGCATCGACGCGGCCACGGCCCTCAAGACCGCACGCGGCAGCGCCCTGGTGTCAATCACCAACGGCGTCGTCCAGAACCTGGCGCTTGTGAAGAGTGCAGTCGCGGCGACGTCCCTCAATCCACAGGCTGTCATCGCGTCGAGTCAGGGAGACCGCGACGAGCCGTTTTCTGAGATGGGCGCGACCTTGGCCATCGCGAGCGGCACGGCGAGCACGCAAGACCTGCGCTTCGTCTCGAAAGACATTCTCCTCAATGCCGGAGGTGGACTTCGTCTCGACGGCACCGCGGTCACCCTTCAGGGTGCGCTGCAGATGTCCGAGGAACTCTCGAAGCAAGCCAATGGGACGGTCGTTCGAGTCACCCAGCAGGATGGGCGCATCACGCTTCCGGCCACGGTTCGCGGCACAGCTGGCAAGTACTCGATCGAAATCGACACGGCCGGCATGGCCAAGCGAGCGCTGACGAACGAAGCCAAGGCGCAGTCGCAACAGGCCATTACGCGGGGAATCGGCAGACTGTTGGGCAGATAGGGACCGCCGCGACGACCCTTGCTGCGATGGATCCGATCTGCGGCTTCTGCACACCTCGCCTCGACTGACCCGGTCGAGTCTCCGCCCGAAGAGACCGTAAAGGGCTGTCGTATGATGACGTCGCGATGTACGCCAACTTCCTGCTGATCCATAACTGGCTTCGATGGTTCACCCTTCTCATGTGCATTGGGGCCATCGTCTATGCCACGCGCAAACCTTCGGCTGGAAGCACCGAATTGCCGGGCAAGACCTGGGATACCTATCTCATGCTGGCGGTCGACCTGCAGATGTTGACGGGCCTGGTGCTGTATTTCGGCCTGAGCCCTTTCACTATGGAGGCGATGAACAACCCATCGCAGGCGTGGCAGGTGCCGCCGGTGCGATTCTGGGCCATCATCCACGCGGGCGCGATGTTCGCCACGCTCCTCTCTGTTCGGGTGGGTCGTGTGCTCGCCATGAACGCGCCGACCCTGGAGGCGGCGCAGCGTCGCCGACTGGTCTGGTTCGTGCTCACGACGCTCGTGCTCTTGTCCGCCATCCCGTGGCCGGGCCTGGCGAACGGGCGTCCGCTGTTGCGGTGGTAAGCACTGGGCGGGCAAGGCAGGCTGGGCAGGTCAGGCGGGCCGGGCAGACAGACAGGACACGCAGCCAGGTAGGTTCAGTCAAGTGACTATCCACAGAACCTTTCGACCCTTCTGATATTCCCCACCGTCCTGACCGTCCCGACCTTCTCGGCTTTCCCTGCCGGCCCCGCCAGCCCTACCTGCCTTGCCTGCCCGTGCCTAGTGCAGAATGTCGAACAGGTGGACGTACTTCACGATGAAGGAGCGGTTCACGGGACCAAGGCCGTTGAACCCCTCGGTGTCGTTGTACACGACGTACAGACCGTTCGCCGCGGTGCGCAGCCAGTTGAACCGGAGGTTCGTCGACCAGCGCTTGGTACGATCGTTGTACTGAATCAGCGTCGAGGCATTGACTCGCGTCGAGAAGTTGTAGGTGACGCGCGTGGTCACAAGATTGGTCTTGAAGTTGCCCTGAGGCAGCCTGATGTCGTTACGGGCCCAGCGCACAGAGGACGTGAGGCGCCCTTCCTGGCGGATGTTGATCTGCGGCGTGTAGCTCTGCTGAGTCCCCGACAGGAAGCCCCCGATGTTCGCGCTCATCGACGCTGAGATCCACTTGCGACGATCGGTGTTGCCCATGGTGAGAAAGTACGGGCTTCGATACATGCCAGCCGGCACGATGACACCCGGATACACCTCGAAGGGCGTCCGGAGTCCCTCCCACTGAATATTGAGCGCCGTCGACCCCAGCGTGTAGCCGTTTTCGAAGTCCAGTCGGCTGTCGATGTGCAGCAAGGCCGTCTCTTGCATGCCGTCGAACCCCCAGTAGCTCTCGTAGCTGGTGTGCGGTTCCCACTCGCGCAGCCCGTGCTTTGCAAGCGTGGGCGTGCGGACGTGACGACGTAGCGCACCCGTCACCTGGCGATAGCCCTCGGTACGTTCGAGAAAGCCGACCTGCGGATCGAAATCCTCGCCAACCTCCGTGAAGCTCGTTTGTGCTTCGAACTGGCGGCTGCGGAAGTCGAACGCCGAGCTGAACGCGTGCTGACGTCCTGTCGCGCCCGGCGTCTGGGTGCGCGCAGCAAAGCCCGTCACGGTGGTCGCCTCTCCGATACCGTATCGACCGTCCACGCCGTAGGTCCGGTTCCAGTTGTCGTTGCCCGCCAGATCTCCAGTGGCCAGCCGGTTCACGACGATCGCGCCGAAGTTCGAGCGGTTCGGCAGATCCTTGCTGACCCTCGCGGCGGAAAAGTTGTTCGCTGAGCGGTTGCCGGTTTCCTCGGTCTGCATATCGAGCAGCCCGATGTTGAGGCCGCTCGCTTTCCCGGTGAACCTCGCACCTCCGGCGATGGGAAGCAGTTCACCGCTGTCGCTGATGCCGATCTTCCGGCTGAAGAAGAGATCGATCTCTCCGGGACGCCCGACCGCGAACAGGCCGCGGTTCTCCAGGAAGAATGGCCGCTTCTCGGGAAACAGCAGGTTGAAGCGCGTGAGGTTGATCTGCTGTTCGTCGACTTCCACCTGTGCGAAGTCGGTGTTGTAGGTGAGATCGAGCGTGGTGCTCGAGGTCACTCCAATCTTGGCATCGACGCCGAACTCGGACTTCCGATCGTAGCGCCTCTGCGAGGAACTCAGAAAGCTGCGGTTCGACGAGCCGCTCGCGTATGGCATCAACTTGAAGTCGCGCGGTGCCGGGACGCTCAGGCCGCCCAGCTCACCGGCCGACGAGAGCCTCGCCAGAGAATAGATGCGCAAGACAGGCGACCAGTAGACCGATTCGCGCTTGCGTTCGATCGTGCGTGAGAAGTTCACCCCCCAGGTCTGCGGCGCCGTGCCGTAGCGCAAGGTGCGCAGTGGAATCATGAACTCGGCGGTCCATCCGTTCTCGCCCACATGCGTCTTCACGTCCCACGAGCCGTCCCAGTTGACGTTCACGCCGCCACCGGCGCCACCCGTATTGCCGCCACCGCCGCTGGTGGGCGCGCTGCGGATCGTCTCGCCCTCGTTGCGCACCTGCGCGTCGTACTGCAAGCCGAGCGGTGTCGTTCCGAAGATGAAGCCATTCTGCCGATCGTGATACGTGTCCAGAATCATCTGGAACGAGTCCTGCCCGGACAGCGCGGAATCGCGACGCGAGTCGAGCGTGACGAGGTGTTCGGGGTCGCTGTCGTAGCACGTGACGCCGACATAGATCGCCTTGTCGTCGAACAGAATCCGGACCTCGGTCCGTTCGGTGGCCGCCTGACCCTCGGATGGCTCGCTCTGGATGAAATCGTTCATCGGCGTCGCCTGCTGCCAGACACTCTCGTCGAGTACTCCATCAATGTTCAGAGGCGTCGGTGTCCGGGCAGCGGTTGCTCGGCGCGTGGCAGCCGACGGTGCGGGCCCGCGTGAAGCGGGCGGTTGTGCGAAGGCCAACGTGGCAGCGGCAAGACACACAAAACTGCAGACGAGAATTCGACCTGATTTCAAGACGTGCCCTTTTTCGAGTGAGAGAAAGCTGGAAGAACGGTACTAAGAGCTGGCTGCACAATGACCAAAAGCTCTACCACAGAGGACACAGAGCGGAATCGAGAACACGGAGAATCCGAGCCAAATGAGCCGTGTCTTCCGTTCGTCTCCGTGACCTCCGTGGTAGTGCTCTGATTTTGAAACGCACGCTAAGGATACCGGGACACAAAAAAAGGGCGGGAAGGTGTGGTGGTTCCCCTTCCCGCCCTGAAGCGGCTAGCGGCTGGTCGCCGTCGGCCAGACGACGCCCATGTCCTTCCGCGGCACGGAGCCGACGCCCTTGGCCACGAACTTCTGCACACGGCGGCCTTGATAGGTTTCCGTCGTGTAGAGATTGCCCTTCGAGTCGATGGCAATGCTGTGGATCGAATAGAACTGACCGGGGTAGTGACCGCCTTCGCCGAAGTTATAGAGCTCCTGCAGCGTCTGACGATCGATGACCCTGATCTTCGAGTTGCGGCCGTCCGACATGAAGAGGTACTTCTGCTGCGCGTCCTTCGAGAAGGCCACGTCCCAGACCGACCCGTCACCGAGCGAGTCTTTCTGGTACTGCTGCTCCTTCACGAACTTCCCGTCCTTGGAGAAGACCTGCATGCGGTTGTTCACACGGTCGCAGACGTACACGAGGTTGTCGATTGACAAGTCGGCACAGTGCACAGGGTTGCGGAACTGCTGCACGAGCGGCGCGCTCGGATTGTAGCGGCCCAGATCCTTGTCGTCCGGCTTGTTGCCGTACGCGCCCCAGAAGCGCTTGAACACGCCGGTCTCGGTATCCATCACCACGACACGCTTGTTGCCGTAGCCGTCCGCCACGTACAACTCGTTGTTCTTCTCGTCGACGAAGATCTTGGCCACCTGGTAGAAGTGGTCCGTCGCGTTGCTGTCGGCTTTCACGCCCTTCTTGCCGAACTGCTTGACGAACTTGCCGTCGCGCGTGAACTTCAGCACCAGACCGTCGGTACCGCCGTTGCCACCGATCCAGACGAAGCCCTCGCTGTCGGCAAAGATGCCGTGGTTCGAGTCGGGCCAATCGTAGCCCGCACCGGGTCCGCCAAAGGCGTGCAGCACATTGCCAGCCTGGTCGAACTCGATGATGGGCGGCGCCTTCTTGCAGCACGCACCGGTTGGAGGGTTCTGGTCGGCAGCCGCTTCGACCGCGTCAAGCGAGTCGCTGCGATGAATGATCCAGACATGGTCCTGATTGTCGGCCCAGACGCCAATGCTCTGGCCGATGTACCAACCGTTTGGCAGCGGCTTGGGCCACATCGGATCGACTTCGAACCTGGGTGCTGAAATGCCGCCGCCACCCTGCGCGAGCGCTTGCTTCTCGAGCAGGCTCTGGCTGACACCGAGCGCCGCGAGGAGGGCGATGAGTCCCGCCCCGATGAACACGTTTCGTCGCTTCATCACGTTGTTCTCCTGGTAGCCCGACCGCCTTCGCCGTGGCTTCGGCGCGTCTCGCGCGCGAAGGGTCTGGACGACGGAGGGCCCTCATATGGCTCGGTTACCGGCCGGTCACGAATTTCTGGACACGCTTCCCGTGGTGCTGTTCACCCGTGAAGACGTTGCCGCGCGAGTCAACGGCGATGCTGCCGACGGCGAGGAATCGTCCCGGCTGCCGCCCGCCTTCCCCAATGGTGCCCACCTGCTGGAGTGACGCACGGTCGAGGATCCGCACGTTCTTGTCCTGGCCGTCGGCGACGAACAGGTAGCGCTGCTGCGCATCGTTCGAGAACGCCACGTCCCACGCGGAACCGAACGAGGACACGACGCCGAACTGTCCGGTCACGACCGAACCGAGCGTGTTCTTGGAGACGATGCCTTCCTTCACGAACTTGCCGTCTTTCTGAAACACCTGGATGCGGTTGCTGGTGCGGTCGCAGACGTAC
>JBEBGB010001131.1:0-1457 GCA_040081675.1 Vicinamibacterales bacterium | reverse complement strand
GTCCTGCTGGCCGTCCTCGCGTTCTTCATGTTCCTGCGACCCGTGATGAACCGGGCGCTGACGCCGCAGCAACGCCCGATGTCGCTGCCGTCGGCCGGTGTCCCTGGTCTGGTTGGTGCGGGTGGCCCTGCCGGCGCACTCGGAAGCGGTGGCCTGCAGACCATTGGTGCGATGGAGCAGCAGGTCGAGGGCGGGTTCGTCCGTCCCGAAGACAAGAAGCTCACGGCGCTGACTCGCAGCGTGTCGAAGATCGCCGCCGACGAACCCGAGGCCGTGGCCCGCCTGGTCAGAACATGGATTACCGAGAATGAGTAGCCAGGTCGTCACGCCCGGACCGGTCATCACAGGCGCCCGCAAGGCCGCCATCGTCATGATGGTGCTCGGCGAGGAGCTGTCGGGCAAGGTCTTCAAACATCTGCAGGAAGACGAGATCGAGCGCGTAGCCCGTGAAGTGGCGGCAATGGGCGCCATCACGGCGGAAGTCGGCGAGCAGGTGCTCGAAGAGTTCCAGCAACTTCTCTCGGTCGCTCAACTGCTGCAGAGCGGCGGTGTCGACCAGGCCAAGCGCCTCCTCGCGAAGTCGCTCGGTCCCGACATGGCGCGTCGCGTATCCGAACGGGTCATGCGTTCCTTCAGCATGACTGAAGGGTTTGCGAGCCTGGAGAAGACCAACCCGCAGCAGCTGTCGAAGTTCATCCTGGGCGAACACCCACAGACGATTGCGCTCATCCTCGCGCACTTGAACCCGGCGCACGCAGCGAACCTCGCATCACAGCTGCCGGACGAACTCCGTGCCGACGTGCTGTTGCGCATGGCCAGCATCGAGGAGATTTCACCTGAGGTGATCGGTCGCATCTCCCACGTGATCGAGCAGCGGCTGAAGACGGTTGGCGGGTCCTCGCAGGAACAACGTGGTGGCGTCCGGGCGGTGGCGGAGTTGTTCAACCGCCTTGACCGCAGTGTCAGTGGGCCCGCGCTCGAGGGTATCGAAGGCGTGGCGCCTGACATGGCTGTCGCCATTCGGAACCTCATGTTTGTCTTCGAGGATCTGCTCAACATCGAAGAGTCAGGCATTCGCGAAATCATCAATCGCGCCGACAAGAAGGCCTTGACGATCTCGTTGAAGGGCGCGAGCGAGGAGATCCGGAACCGCTTCTTCACGAACATGTCGAAGCGCGCGAGCGAGTTGCTGAAGGAAGAGATGGAGGTGCTGGGCGCCGTCCGCCTCCGCGAGGTCGAGAAGGCACAGCAGGACATCGTCGCCATCGCGCGCAAGCTCGAAGAAGAGGGACTCATCACGACGGGCGCAGGAGCGGGCGAGGCCTACGTTGTCTGATCCCGTGATTCACGCCACCCGTGCCTTGCGGACGGCCATCGTTGCGCCGTTCTGGGAGTCGACGCATGCCGGCGGCACCGGTGGTCCCCCGACGACGCAGTACGTGCCGGAACCGGCTCAG
>JBEBGB010001130.1:0-1461 GCA_040081675.1 Vicinamibacterales bacterium | reverse complement strand
GTGGCTGAATACTTCTTCACGTCCTCTGCCAGGTAGTACTGCTGGTCGTACTCGGGCGCAAGCCGAGCGGTGCTGACGCAAGAGCCCAGAGAGGTGACGACCACCATGAGGATCAGTGTCTGCGCATACTTCGTGGACGTAGAGGCCTCCTGCCTGCGACTGAACGCTTCGGTGAACAGTTCACTGGTCCGCGGGTTGAATCTGACCCAGAGCCCGCCGCTGGTCGGCTGCAGGGCTCGTTAGACCATCGTCCTACAGGGGCACCGCACAGACCTTGAGCGACTGTTCCTCATTCTCTACTGCTGCCGTGGGAGCTTGAACAGGAAATAGGCAAACCCGATCGCGAGCAGAGAATGTGACAACAGGGCCATAGCCAAGCCAGACGTCGACATAAGGCCGGCCATGTAATCGCCTGATTGAAAGCTCATTGCAAGGACATGGAAGACAATATTCCCAATCATCACCGCTCGGAGAGCTGGTGAACCCGGATCAGAGCGGGCGAGGAAGTTGATAGCGCCTAAGGAGAAAGTAGTGAAGCCGTACCATCGCGTGGCGGCCGTCACGGCGGCATTCACGTCGACGGTGAGAATGGCACGCACCTCTCCGGGGGCCAGCATATTCAACAAGCCGAACAGCGCTGGGACGATCGCGGCCAAGATCAAGAACTGACTGCGCTTCATGTTCCGGTCTCCTTTGGTCGTTCACGCCTCCGACTGTCCAACGACCGCGTTTCAGCCGCGGCGGCTCGCGGGAAGTGAACGCGGGTTAGCCTGTTCGGCCAGAGCCGCACCGCCGCATGGACCGCGGCGCCGTGTTCCCGGAGGTCAGCGATGGGTGAGTCTACTCCGCTGTTCGTGGGTCTGGACGTCCACAAGGATTCCATCGCCGTGGCGCACGCGGCCGGGGGCACCGCGCCGCCGGTGTTCGTCGGCGCGATTGGCACGCGCCAAGCGGATCGAGGCCGTATTGGCGCAATCCTCGACGACGTTATGAGGCGACGCGAGTCGATGCTCGTCCCTAGACCGAGGCAGGCGCTCGACTGATCACAGTACGGTGGTACCCAACCCACGGATATCAGCAGGATCAACCGTCGGTGTTCCTGGTCCCGCCCGCCCTCGCCGCTCGCGCCACGATCACCCTGTCGTGGCATCACCGGCGGACAACCGGTGACCGCACCGGTGCGACGCCCGCGATACACGTGTGTCTGATGCCGCCGCAATTGACAAACCGCAGTCATATCAACGCGCCAAATGAGCCGCGCCTGCCGACACGCGAGAGCGGATCAAGGGCATCGGCTCCATTTCAAGGTTAGCGCCACTGCCATCGGGGTCGTTCGCTCTGGCATGAACCTTGCGGAGTTGGCGGACGGGACAACTACTGAACGCGGGACGTTGTCGAATCGGGCGCCGTAATCACCGACCCATTCCCATACTCCGGCACATTTCGCTGAAACACGCGCCA
>JBEBGB010000027.1:0-21033 GCA_040081675.1 Vicinamibacterales bacterium | reverse complement strand
GGTGATGACGCGGCGTGAGAACGAGTTCATTACCCTTCAGGAGCGCACGGCGATCGCCAATCGGGAGAGCGCCGACTTGTTCCTGTCGATCCATGCCAATGCCAGCAACCTCCCATCGGCACACGGCGTCGAGACCTACTTCCTGAACTTCGCGTCGAACGTGAACGCGGCGGCCGTCGCCGCGCGTGAGAACGCCACGTCCGGGCAGACGATGGGCGCGCTCCAGGACGTAGTCAAAACCATCGCGTTGACGAGCAAGCGCGACGAGTCGCGCGACTTCGCCACTTACGTGCAGCGCGAGATGATGGCATCGCTGAAGTCATCCAACAAGACGTTGAAGGACCTGGGTGTGAAGCAGGCGCCGTTCGTGGTGCTGATCGGTGCCTCGATGCCCAGCATCCTGGCGGAGGTCTCGTTCCTGACGAATCCGCAGGACGCCAAGCTGCTGAAGAACTCGAATTACCGGCAGAAGATCGCGCAAGCGCTGTTCGAGGGTGTCAGAAAATACCAGACGTCACTGAAGAACGCGCCGGCCGTCGCCCACCAGGACTAGAGCGCTTCTCGAATCGATGCGCCTTCACCGGGTGATGTTGCCGCCCTGACCATTCGAGCCTAACTCGTGCTCGGACGCGGATGGATAGGGGTCGCCAAACTTCAGTCGGAACAGATACAGTCCGCCCGCAAACACCACGGCGAGTACGACGCCAGCCAGCACCAGCACGCCTGCGAGTCCAAGCGAACCGATCAGCACATCGGCCAGGCCCTCGACGTCCGTTTGTTTCGGCATGATCTTCACCGTGAATGCGTCCGGAGGCGGCTGCATGAGTGACATCATCGCGAAATCCATCCGTCCGGAGCGGACGTAAGAAGAATGACAGCGGCACGGCGGTCGGCGGCGGATCGTCCGGAGATGGACGCAGGCATCGGCCTATTATTCCCTGAACCTGGGTTGCCCCGCTTCAACCCGGCCGATACAATGCGGTGAGCCAGCGCTTTTCCTGTGCGAGGTACGGCATGTCTACCCTTCGTTCGATGATCACGACAACGACGGCGACTTGCATCGCGATTGTCGTCGCTGGTGCCCTCGTGCTGGCCCAATCCAAGGACAAGCCCGCCAAGGACTCCGACCCCAAACGACCGAAGATTACGCTGCGGGCACAGCCGCAGGTGGTCATCGCCCCAGCCAGGATCAGGCTGACCGTAGATATCGTCGGCGGCTCCGACGACTTCGAGGAGTACTACTGCCCCTCTGTCGCGTGGGAATGGGGCGACGACACCAGCTCGGAATCGACGACCGACTGCGAGCCCTACGAAGCCGGCAAGAGCCAGATCAAGCGCAGGTACACGGTCCAACACGAATTCCGCCGAGCCGGCAACTACAAGCTCTACTTCCATCTGAAACAGAAGGACAAGATCCTCGGTTCTGCGTCCACCGCCATTCAGGTGCAGCCCGGCGTCGGCGCGTTCTAGATCGTTTCTGACTCCTCGAGCCTGACGTTCGTCTCTGAGCCAATCCGCACCGGTGGATGCTCGCCTCGAATTCAGGCCGGACGGTGCGAGCCGCCCGCAAGCACGGCGCCGAGATTCTGATACAGGATGAACGCCGCCACCAGGAGGAGGAAGACCGCAAACCCTCGACGAAGGGCCGCCTGCGACACGAATCGGTGCAAGTAGGTGCCGACCGCGATGCCAGGCAACGTGCCGGCGGTCACCAGCGCCATGGAGTTCCACGTGAAGTGGACGTGGCCGAGATATCCATAGAAACCGACCGCGCAGTTGGTGGCGATGATGAGCAGCGACGTCCCGACCGCTTGTCGCATGGGCATCGCCAGGAGCACAAGCGCAGGAACAATCAGGAACCCGCCTCCAACGCCGACGATGCCTGTCAGCAGGCCAACCGCAAAGCCCTCGAGTACGACGAGCGCCATGGCTCTGCGGAGTCCGGGCACTTCGAGTGTCGCTGGCGCGCGGCCGCCGAACATGAACGCAGCGGCCACCATCATGACGACGCCGAAGATCGCCAACTGAGTCGTGCCCGAGACGTGCGCCGCCAGCCGCGTGCCGACGTAGGTCCCAATCATCGCCACCGCGCCGAATCCCGCCCCTGTCCGCAGGTTGACGTTGCCCGCGCGCCAGTGACCGATGACGCCCACTGCACTCGTCACGCCGACGACGCCAAGGCTCATCGCGATGGCCTCCTTCGCCGGGAACGCCAGCACGTAGACGAAGATTGGGACAGTCAGGATCGATCCGCCTCCGCCCAGCAGGCCGAGGGACGCGCCGATCACGAGTCCGAGAGCGACGGCGACAGCTGACATGTGCGTGGCTCGTGGTGGTTCTACAACTGAGCGTCGAAGGTCGCAGCGGTGTGCCCATAGTTCGCCCACATGTCGCTCACGTGGACGGCCAGGATGCCGTGGCGCTCGAGCACAGATACAGCGGGGGCGGCTCGGGCGCCCGAGTTACAGTGCACGAGGATCCGGGTATCGGACGGGATGGTCTCGAGCATCGACCGCACACGCGTATGCGGGATGTGAATCGCGCCAGGCACGTGTCCCGCCGCGAACTCTGCGCCACCGCGAACATCCAGCACAAGAGCCTTCCCCGTCAGGCGCTCCGTCTCCATCTGCGCCATGTCGATCACCGCTGTGCGAACGAGGTGCCCACCCCTCGCCACAAACTCGGCAAGTGTCTCGGGTGTCACGTATCCTGCGACATTGTCGAGTCCGACGCGGACCAGGGCACGAACGGCTTCATCCAACCGAGCCTCCTCAACCAGGAGATAGATGGGCGAATCTTCATCGACATACGATCCGGCAACCGCGCAGAACTGGAAGTCGAGTTCGGCGAGGATCGCGCCCGCCAGATGGCCATCCGAGAACTCCGCTCGCGGGCGGGTGTCGAGAACCACGATGTCGAGCCGGCGCTGGAGCCCCTCGAGCTCGTCAGGGCTGAGTCGCCGTGGCGTCGGAAGAGACGACAACAGTCTGGGACCGCGGCGATTGTCGCGCTTCATGCGCGCGAAGTATTGAGGCGGTTCCGGCTGGCCGGCGAGGATGAACTCGACGAAGGTCTCCTCGTCGGACGCCGCCTGGATCGAGCGATTGTTCCGCAGTTCGTACCCGACGGTAGAAGTCGGCACGTCACCAAGCGATTTGCCGCAGGCACTGCCGGCGCCGTGTGCCGGCCACACTTGGAGAAACTCAGGCAATGGCTTGAATGCGTGCTGGATCGACGCGAACTGCGCACGTGCGGATGGCACCATCACGCCGACCTGGCCGGCGGCTCGCTCGAGCAAATCGGGCCGGCCCACGTCACCGACAAAAACAAAATCGCCACTAGCGAGGGCGATGAACTCGCTCGCGCCAGAGCCCGCATCACGCACAAGGTAACTCAGATGTTCAGGGGTGTGACCAGGGGTGTGAACGGCCTGGAACTCGATGAAGCCGACCGCGAACCGATCGCCGTCCGCGAGCAGCCGATGGGGATAGCCGGAGCCTGTGAGCCATTCGTACTGCCAGTCCGGTCCGCCCTCTTTCGAGGCATACACCAGAACCCCTCGCTCGGCCATTTCCCGCAGACCCGAGAGGTAGTCGGCGTGGATGTGCGTGTCGACCGCTGCGACAATGCGAAGCGAGTGGCGCGCGGCCTCCTCGAAATAGCGATCAACGTCCCGCTCGGGGTCGATGACGATAGCCTCGCCCGACCTGGGGCAGCCAATCAGGTACGCGAACTGCGCCAACTTCGAATCAACAACCTGACGAACAAGCATGCAGCCCCCCGAAAAGACCTGTCCGTAAGGATGCTCACCCGCGAGAAACGTGACACTCGGCGTGGACTAGCCGAATCGGGAGCGTACAAACACCGTCGGATCCTCGACAAGCAGCGGACTGCGCGCCTTGAACGCCTCCGCATACCTGGCGCCGACCAGACTGCCGACATAACGATCCTCGGCGGCGTACTTGTCGACGAGTGAGGCCTGGTCGCCACTGAAGACCGACTCGTAGGCCGTGAGCGCCGCCATCTTCTGCGCGTAGACCTCGCTGACGTCGACCGCGAAGTCGAAGGCGCTCCATGCTGGTTCCATCCGGCAGTGTCCGAAGAAGAGCCGCTCGATCTCGTGCGGCTCGGTCCCAGCCAGCACTTCGCCGCCCTCCACCTGATCCCACTTCGGAAGGCGAGCGTAGAAGACACCGTTCACCACGGTGTCGGTGGTGGCGGCATGGTCGGGATGCACGCCGCGGCCAGCTGTCGTGAATACCAGTCGCGGCCTGTGTCTACGAATGATCCCAGCTACCGCGAGGCGACTCGCCGGAGAGTCGAGAATCAGTCGGTCGTGGAACGGGAGGATGACTCGCTGGACGCCCAGAATGGCGGCAGCCCGCTCCGCCTGTTGCCCGCGGGTCCCGCGCTCCGCGTGCCGCGCGGGTTCGCCGTCGCAGAGATCGACAAACAGCACTCGCATCCCTCGGCGAACCAGTTTCGCCGCCGTGCCGCCCATGACGGCCTCGAGATCGTCGGGGTGCGCACCAAAGGCGACCGCGTCAAACCGGTCGAGCGGTGGATGTTCGACTCGCCCCTGAGACGAGACGCCGCCTTCGTTGCCAAGTGTCATGATCCCCCTCTCCATCTCGTTGGCCCTGTGCAGGCCCGTTCGCGCCCGTTCGCAGTGGCGCTCGCTCCAGCGTCGCCGTCTCGCGGGTGTGTGCCGGGTGAGATGCGCGTCGGCGACAAAGGTGACAATGCGGTCGGGCCGGTGAACGTCACCGATCCTGATATCTCGCATCTCTCCCGCAAGCGACACGGCCCGAGGCCGGTGCGCACAGATGGTGCGGCAAGCCGCAGTCGGCGACAACGCCGCAGACCAACGCAGGCAAGCATCGGTGCAGTGCTGATGCCGTCGCCCGGTAGCGCCGGAGTTCGGTCGCCTGGACTGGCGACCGTTCGGTCGTGCGCGTCAACCGGTTCGACTACAGGGAACAGTGCCTATATGCAGCGTCGAGACCTCCTCCGCCTTCTTGCCGTCTCTCCCCTTGCTGCCTTGGGCCGTGGGGTAGGGTTCCCCCTGGCGAGTGCCGCGAATGCGCAAACACCGACTGGGCTTCCCGATGTCGAGATCGACCTGACGGCTGCGCCGTCTGCGGCGCAGTTGCTGCCCGGGGCGCCAACGACTGTGTGGCAGTATGCCGCGCGAGTCGTTCGTGGGCCCGCCACGACGCTTCAGCCGATCAGCGGCTCCTATTTAGGCCCCGTCATACGGGTGCGACGCGGGCAACACGTTCGAGTGCACTTTCACAATCAACTGCCAGAACCATCGATTGTGCATTGGCATGGGCTCGATGTCCCCGAGCGCGCCGACGGTCACCCTCGCCTGGCCGTGAGGTCCGGCGGTGAGTATCTGTACGATTTCCAACTCACCAATCGCGCTGGCACGAACTGGTATCACCCGCATCCGCACATGCGCACGGCAGCCCAGGCCTACCAGGGACTGGCCGGGCTGTTCCTCGTCACCGATCCTGAAGAAGACGCTCTTGGCTTGCCCTCGGGAGACGGCGAGCTCTTGCTCGCGCTGCAGGACCGTCGCTTCGACAGCCGCAACCAGTTGGTGTATGCGGGAGCCGGTGCCGCGAATGGAGGCATGGGACGCGGACGTGGCGGCATGGGGCGCGGCGGCATGATGCAGATGATGGAGACGATGAACGGGTGGCTCGGTGACCGGATGCTGGTCAGCGGTCATGTGCAGCCCACCATCGACGTCGACCGTCGCACCTATCGCATTCGCCTGCTCAATGGGTCGAACGCGCGCTTCTACAAGCTCGCCTGGAGCCACCAGGCGCCGTTCGTCGTCATTGGCGGCGACGGTGGTCTACTGGCACGCCCGCAGACCTTGCGCACGTTGACGCTCGCGCCAGGCCAGCGCGCCGATGCCATCCTGGACCTGTCGCAACAGCCAGCGGGAGCCCAGGTTCAGCTGCAGAGCCTTGCCTTCCCGGCCGACGCCGTTGGCCGCGCCGGCATGATGGGCGAGACCTCGCCAGTGCCGCAGGGTGCGCCGCTGGTGCTCGCGACGC
Source organism: Vicinamibacterales bacterium (assembly GCA_040081675.1). GTDB lineage: Bacteria > Acidobacteriota > Vicinamibacteria > Vicinamibacterales > CAVVIG01 > CAVVIG01. Next base: position 14,962 of record JBEBGB010000027.1, on the reverse strand, counting down.
TGCGTCTGTCCAGCAAACAGGGGCCGCGATACCGGGTGCCGGATCGGCTGTCGACCGACGAGTTTCGGCCCGCGGCGTCTGCGCCGGTCCGACGGGTCCCGTTGACCTTCATGCAAATGAACTGGCTCATCGACGGCCGGACGTTCGACATGGACGACGCGGCGCCGGGTGAGACGGTCACGCCAGGGTCCACGCATATCTGGGAGTTCGTGAACCAGCCGAATCCGATGGGCATGGCCATGGCGCATCCCATCCACATGCACGGGCGGCAGTTCAGGGTGCTCTCGCGAAGCGGCGGAACAGCGAACGCGTTGCGAGAAGGCATTCACGATCAGGGTTGGACCGACACGGTGATCGTCCTCCCGGGAGAGACAGTGCGGGTGCAGGTCACGTTCTCCGAACATCCAGGTCTGTACCTGTACCACTGCCACATCCTCGAACACGAGGACATGGGCATGATGCGGAACTTCCGAATCCGCGCCTGACGCGCAGTCTCATGATTTGCCAAGCCCCACTCGGGGCGCTAGACTGCCGCGGCTACCCTTCATGTCCTGGCCCAAATTTCGCACCGCCCGATGGTTCACGGTTGCCTTTGCCACGGTCGGGTACGCGGCGCTGGCAACGACGCTGACCTGGCCGTTAGCGACGCACCTGAGAACCGCGCTTCTCGGCGACCCAACCGGCGATACCGGCGTCTACGTGTGGAATCTCTGGATCTTCCGACACGAACTTGTGACTCACGGCCGGCTGCCTTTCTCGACCGACCACATATTCGCCTACACGGGCGGCGTGGACTTCAGCCTGCACAACTACACGCCGCTTGCCGGCCTCGTCGGAACACCGCTCATGCCGTGGCTCGGCGTGGTCGGCGCCTTCAATGCCGTGATGCTGGCGTTCTTGACCCTGTCTGGACTGGGCACCTTCATGCTGGGGCGACAGGTGGGCCTTCGAAGCACCGCCGCCTGGATCGCGGGCGGGCTGTTTGTTGCCGCGCCACTGGTGACTGCCCGCGAAACAGCCCACCTGAGTCTGATCACGAACGCTTCGTTGCCACTTTTTCTCTGGGCGCTCCTCCGCACCCTTGATCGTCCGCGGCTTCGCAACGGAGCCCTTGTCGGACTCGTGGTGGCAATGGCGACGTACTCGGATGCGTACTACGGCGTGTATTGCGTGCTTATGGGCATGTTCCTGCTCGCCTCGCGCTTCCTGCTGTTGGAAGGGAGCAGACCATCTGGCGTCCCTTCGCGCATGACTCGCTGGACGGATGTAGCGGTTCTGCTCATCGCGGCCTTCCTCGTCTGGCGGGCCGTGAGCGGGACGCTCGTCTTCTCTCTTGGCCCACTGCGCGTGCGGCTCGAGACGTTGTACACGCCGATGCTGGCGTTGGTGATACTCGGTGGACTTCGCGCGTGGCTGACGTGGCGTCCGTCATTGCGCTTCTCCGATCCTGACGCTCGCCTGCGCTTGCTGGTGGGGCCAGGCATTCTTGCTGTGGCCGTCTGTGTGGCCCTGTTATCCCCGCTCCTCGCCGGCCTTGTGAACCGGTACGCCCAGGGTCGCTGGCCCGACACGGTGACCTATTGGCGTAGCAGCCCCCGGGGTGTCGACGCGCTCGCCTATCTGGTTCCCAATCCCAACCACGCGTGGTTCGGCCAATGGACACAGCGTTGGTTACTCCCGGACGTGGCTGATGCGTTCCCCGAGTTCGTCGCCTCGTTCTCGCTCGTGGCCCTGGCTGGCATCGCAGTCACACTCTGGCGACGCGGCCTGCCGCGCATGTGGGTGGCGTTCACCGCCGTGTTTTTCCTCCTGTCGCTTGGACCGTTCATACACGTTGGAGGACTCAACACGTTCGTGGTCGGTCCGTGGGCGCTGTTGCGTTACGTTCCGGTTATTGGCATGGCCCGGTCTCCCTCACGGTTCGCGATCGTCGCGGTCCTCGGTCTGTCGCTGCTCGTCGCGTTCGCGCTGGAGGTGTGGCTGGCGGGCGGGCGGAGAGGACGGAGGGTAGCCGCGGGCGCACTCGTCATTCTGGTGGCACTGGAAGTTATCCCAGCTCCGCGCACGCTGTATTCGGCGTCGGTGCCCGATATCTATCAGTTCGTCGCCACGACTGATGACGAGAAGGGCCACTTGCTTGAACTGCCCACAGGGGTTCGTGACGGTACCTCGTCGATTGGTGACTTCAATGCGTCGACGGCGTTCTTCCAGACAGGACACGGCCGCCCCCTGGTCGGAGGATACCTCTCACGAGTCTCGGAGTGGCGCAAGCAGGAAAGCCTGAACGCGCCCATGTTGCGGGCACTATTCATGCTCAGCGAGCGGGCAGGGCCGCTCCCGGGCGACGTCGTGACTGCTGCGCGCAAGACGCGCGATGCGTTTCTCGCGCGAACGTGCGTGCGATACGTCGTTGTCGACAAGCGGCGGGCATCGAGCGATCTCCGTGCCTTCGCCACTGACGTGCTCGGTCTGAAATCACTGCACGAGGACGATCGCTACGAGCTGCTGGCGCCGACGCAGCCGCCGGCATGCGAGGCGCCACTCTCAGGAGCGCAGGCGATGAGGCGCGGCGTCGGGCCAACCAGTCAGCGTTTGATCCGTCGATTGCGCCGGTGGCAGGGGTCCGCACCCTGAGCGCTGGCGAGGGAGGTCCGATCTCACAACGCGGTTCGTGCATCGGGGGGACCCGTCGATGGAGAACAGTCGTCCTTATCGCCCTCGTGTGTCACGCGAGACACGGCAGCTGCTGACGGCGGGAGTGATGGCCGTTGCCGCGTTGTGGCTCCTGGCGCGCATCAGATTTCCGGAGCGTCCCGTCAGCCCCAATCCGGTCCCGTCGGTCCTCAGCCAGCTTGCCAGCGTTGCAAAGTACGAGGACCTTGCGGGAGAGGTTGCGCAGCTCCACGCGCGTCTGCAACCGTCGCTCCTCGCGCTCGACGTTCCGTCAGCCGTCGGCTCTCTGCAGACCTCAATCCGGACGGCGGCCATCAGACTGCGCGACGACCTGGCCGTCACCATGGTCCCGCCGGGGTCCAGCCAGGAGCGGTGGAACGATGCGTCCATCGTGGCTCGCGATGCGGCGTCCGGACTCGCGGTCGTCCGTGTGCCGATTCCGGCATCCTCCTCTCTTCCGGTGCCGTGGACGCCACGCCAACCGCAGCAACCACGCTACTTCGTGGCCAGTGACGTCTCGCCAGAGGGCGTGTCGCTGCGCCCAGCATTTGTCGGTTCGCTCGATCCCATCGAGAGCCCGCTGTGGTCGGAACCGCTCTGGGCTGTGCCGGGGCGCGCCGATCTCGCCGCCGGATCGTTTCTATTCACCAATAGCGCGGAACTGGCGGGTCTTGTGATCGTCCACGGAGGGGGGCTGGCGATCGTGCCTGGCGGTACCGTTCTCGCGCAAGCGGAGCGCTTGCTGGCCACGCCGCGCGCCCCTCCAGGCGTGATTGGCATTGAGGTACAGGACCTGACGCCACCTGTCGCATCAGTGACCGCCGCGTCCGAGGGTGTGGTCGTGGTGTGGGTTGACCCGGACGGCGCGAGCCGCGAGCAATTGATGGTTGGCGACATCATCGAAGCGGCTGATGGCCGAGCGCTTGCCACTCGGCAACACTGGGACGTGCGCCTGGCTCGTCTCTCGGTGGGCGAGGCACTCAGCCTTCGCGTGCGCCGCCACGGCGAAATCCGCGAGGTCGCGTTGGTCGCGAATGCCCCTGCGTCGGCGCCCGCGAGTCGGTCACTTGGTCTCACCTTACGAGCACGGACGAGGATCGGTGCTGAAGTGGTCCGTCTCGAACGGGGGTCCGCAGCGGAGCGCGCCGGACTGACCCCCGGAGACGTCATCACACTCATCGCCGAGGTCTCTGCGCCGACACCGGCGCAGGTGATGCGTTCATACACCTCCATGGGTCAGGGTGAGCGCGTGATGGTGGCCGTCACGCGGGGCGACACCCACTTTGTGACGACCGTGGAACGATGACCACGCATCCGACCGTCGATCCGCTCGGCCTTCTTGATCGGTCCCTCGACGTTCCTGACGACGACGGGCTCGGACCGCTGCCGGGAACAGATGGGCGACGCACCCGGCGATGGCGCGGGCTGTTGGTATGGTCGGCCACGTCGACGCCGGTGGCTCTCCTCCTCACGGTAGGAATTGCATTCGGCCCCCAGGGCATCAACCTTCTGTCTCGAGCCACGCTGACCATCCTCGATCCAGTGGTGCCCGTTGCGCTGGCGGCGTTCGGCGTGCTCGTCGGCTTGAGCGTGAGTGACCGTCGAACGCATGACTCTCGCGCGCTCGGAGTCGCGGGTCTCGCGTCGGCAGTAACGATGCTCGTGGTCTCGGTTGGGTTCGGAGTGGTGGCGCTCAGCGCGACGTCATCGACCGCCCAACCGATCTGGACCCTCATCCTGTCCAGCGGCATCTGCGCGGCGACTTCTCTCACGCTGCCGTCCGGCGAATCCCTGGAGCCGCGGTCGGCGGCCAAGCGTGTCATCGAACTCGGCGTCCTGCTTCCAATCGTGGCAGGTGGGCTGATGCTGGCGTGGCTCCGTGCGGGTTCTTCCGCAGGCGCTGGTGCACTTGTGGCGCAAGCGTGCGGCGTCACCCTTGCTGTGGCCGCCGCTGCATGGCTGCTATTGACGCGGACATCGTCGGAAACGGAAGAACGCGTCTTTGCGGTGTCGGCACTGCTGCTCGTCGGCGGCGTCGCGGCGGCCCTGTCCCTGTCCGCTCTGTTCGGAGGTCTGGTCGCCGGCGTGTTCTGGCGATTTGCGGGACGACGCCCGCGCGAGACGATTACTCGAGACGTGCTGTTCGTGCAGCACCCCCTCCTGGTGCTCGTGCTGCTGGTGGCCGGCGCGCGCGCCGACCTCTCGCCGGCGACACTCGCACTCGGCGTGGGCTACGTTGTGCTGCGTGTCGCCGGGCAACTCGCCTCCGGCAGCGTAGTGAGACGGGCTATCGGTGTGAACGCCCCTCGCGACCTCGGGCTTCACCTCCTGCCGCCAGGGGTGTTCGGCGTGGGGTTCGCGCTGGACGCGGTCAGCGTGGTCGGCGCCGACGCGTCGATGCTGCTCGCGGTCGTGGTTGCGGGCACCATCGGCGCCGAGTTCCTTGCAGTGCTGCTGCCCAATCAGCGGGTGCGCGATTGAGGCGGCTGCTGGCGCTCGCCTTGGCGGTCGGCGCGATGGTCTCCGTGCGCGGGGCCACGACGGGCGCAGCGGCTACAGCGCTCGCACTGGGGTTCGCGCTCATGGGCGCCTCGGTCATGGGTGACGCGCTGCGGCGGTTTCACCTCCCGCGCGTGACGGGGTATCTCCTCTTTGGCGTGGTTGTCGGGCCGTCGCTTGGCAATCTGATCACCGAATCGATGAGTGCGCAGCTTCAGGTCGTCACGGGAATCGCCACGACGCTGATCGCCCTCATCGCCGGCCTGACGTTGAGCGTGGAACGTCTCGGCTCTCGATTTGCCGCGATCGTACGCATGACGGCCGCAACTCTGGCAGTCGCCATCGTCGGTTTGTCGGCGGTGGCATGGGTCGTATGGCCATGGCTGCCGATTGCGCCCGACGCCGTCGGATTTCAACGGTTGGTCATGCTGACGTTGGTGGTCGTCATGGTCGTCTCCTTCTCCCCCACGATGACGGCGGCGGTCGTCGCCGATTCGGGCGCACGTGGGCGACTCAGCGACACGGTGCTGGCGGTCGTCGTGCTCGCCGACCTCGCGATCCTGGTGCTGTTCTCCATATCGATGCTGATGGCGCGCGTCGTCTCTGGCACGGGAGAGGGCGAAGGCACAGAGATTCTGGCCCGACTGGCATGGGAAATCGGTGGGGCCGTCGCCTTTGGTGTGCTCATCGGCGTGTTGTTCGCACTCTATTTGCGGTACATCGGCCGTGAAATCATTCTGGTGCTGCTGGCGGTGTGCGCGGTGCTGAGTCAGGTGGGTACGACACAACAGCTCCAGCCGTTGCTGGCTGCCCTCGCCGCCGGCGTGGTCATTGAGAACCTGGCGGTCGCGCAGGGCGACACGCTGCGGGCGGCCGTACGTCGTGGGGCGCCGCCGGTGCTGGTGGTGTTCTTCGTGGCAGTCGGTGCGTCCCTTCGGCTCGACGCCTTGGGGGCAATCGGGATCACGGCGGTCGGTTTGTCCGCGGTCCGACTCGGCTTCATCAGGCTGGGCGCCGCGGCGGGAGTGAAGTTGTCTGGGCTCCCGGACCCGATTGGAAAATATGCGTGGACCGGGCTGGTCTCTCAGGCTGGGATTACCCTTGGATTTGCCTCCGTTGTCGTCGCCGAATTCCCGGGATGGGGCACCCAGGTGCAGTTACTGCTCGTGGCGTCAATTGCGATTCACGAGCTCGTGGGACCGATTCTGTTTCGCCACGGGTTGGCTCGGGCGGGCGAACTCGACGTGCATCCGGTTCGCCCACTCATGGTCGTGTCCAACCGCGAGCCGTACCTCCACAGCCGCGATGAGGATGGCCGCATTTCGGTGAAGGGCGCGACAGGTGGTGTCGCGGTGGCGTTGGACGCGCTCATGCGCGAACGAGGCGGAGTCTGGATCGCGCATGGCGCTGGTCCCGCGGACCGGCTCGTCGTGGATGCAGCCGACAAAGTGTTGGTGCCTCCCGAGAGTCCGTCGTACACACTTCGACGTTTGTGGCTCGAAGAGCCGACGTTCTCTGGATACTACGGCGGCTTTGCGAACGAGGGCCTGTGGCCACTGTGCCACGTGGTCGACGTGCGTCCGAAATTTCGAAGCGAGGATTGGGCCGCATATCGGGAGGTCAATGGACGGTTCGCCGACGCGATTCACGCGGAACTCGGTGCCTCTGACGCGCCCGTGTTCATTCAGGACTATCACCTGGCCCTGGTGGCCCCGGCATTACGGGCACTGCGGTCCAACACCCGCACTGCGCTGTTCTGGCACATCCCGTGGCCATATCCGGATCGCCTCCGAATCTGTCCATGGCGACGCGAGCTTGTGGCGGGACTCCTGGCCAACGACTTGATCGCCTTTCAACTGGAACGCGATCGTCGAAATTTTCTGGTGGCCGCCGAAGAAGAACTGCACGCGGATGTCGAACTCGAATCGTCACGGGTTCGGTTCGGTGGGCGTTCATGCACGGTGGTCTCAGTGCCGATCGGTGTGGACTACGACCGCATTCAAACGTTCGCCGCCGATCCGGCGCTCCTGCCGGAACAGCAGCGGCTGAGGGAAGTGCTCGGCCTCCGGGCGGACATCATCGGACTCGGCGTCGATCGGCTCGACTATACCAAGGGCATTCCTGAACGACTGAGCGCGCTCGATGCGCTGATGGCACGGCGCCCTGAGCTACGAGGCAAGCTGACATTTGTCCAGATTGGCGTGCCCTCCCGGTCCAATCTCGAAAGCTATTCGGCGATCGAAGCGGAAATCGCGGAACGGATCAGCGTCCTCAATGCGCGCTACGCCGTCGCAGGCGGCTCCCCGGTCGTGACCTACCACACGACGCCTCTCGGGGCATTCAGTCTGGTGGCGCTCTATCGGCTCGCCCACTTCTGCATCGTGAGTTCCCTGCACGACGGGATGAACCTGGTGGCTAAAGAATTCGTCGCGGCCAGGGACGATGAGCACGGCGTGCTCGTGCTCAGCGCTCTGGCTGGCGCTGCCCAGGAGCTCGAGGACGCCCTGATCATCAATCCGTATGATATCGACGCGTTCGCGGCGGCACTCATGCAAGCGATCGACATGACGGGCGAGGAGCAGGTCAGGCGCATGCTGGCCATGCGAAAGGTCGTCGCGGGCCGGAACGTCTTCAACTGGGCATCCGACATCCTCGAGGGTCTCGAGAGCCTCTGGACCAAACCGCTGCTGTATTCGGTGCGGGGATGGGAAGAGACGTCGGTGTGATGTGCCCGGTCATCCTGACGCCACACCGGCAGTAGCTGAGTGCGGAGCGCCAGGTCGGCAGCTCTCCGATATCAGTTCACGGCGTACGCGATCTCGATCACCGAGTCGCGACCGATCCTGAACAGCTTGGCGTCATGGCCGTGCTCGGCAACGCCGGCTATCAGATGGAGCGCGTCGGCGTAGCCACTCTCCGCGATGTCGGTTTCAGATGGGTACGCGCGTGAACGGGGATGCGAGTGGTAGAAGCCGACGACTTCCAGGCCTTTCGCACGAGCCTCTCGAAGCGTGCGAATGTGGTCCGCCGGATCGATCTGGAATCGAGTGGTGCCGGACTCGAGATTGGTCGCCCGCACGTTCTCGAGGACGTGGTCGCTGGTTCCCACCAGAATGCCGCAGCACTCGCGCGGCGCCTCGGCACGCGCGTGAGCCCAGACATCGTCCAGCACCCGCTGGACGATAGTGATCACAGCGCTTCGACGACCATGGCGATGCCCATGCCGCCGCCGATACAGAGCGACGCCACACCGTACCGCTGACGTCGCGCACGGAGCGCGTAGATCAACGTGGTGAGCACACGCGCGCCGCTGGCACCGATCGGATGACCCAGTGCGATGGCGCCTCCGTTGACGTTCACCTTCGACGGGTCGAGCCCGAGCTCGCGCGTCACGGCCACGGCCTGCGCCGCAAACGCCTCGTTCAACTCGAAGAGGTCGACGTCGCCAATCGGAAGCCCCGCGCGGTCGAGCGCCCGTCGAACGGCTGGGACCGGACCGATGCCCATGATCTTGGGATCGACACCAGCAATCGCGTAGCCGCACACCCGGGCCAACGGATTGACGCCGGTCTTGCGGGCGGTTTCGCCTGTTGTCACGACGAGAGCAGCTGCGCCGTCGTTGATGCCGGACGCATTGCCCGCAGTCACCGTGCCGTCCTTTCTGAATGCCGGCTTGAGCGCAGCGAGCTTCTCCACAGTCGAATCCGCGCGCGGGTACTCGTCCACCGCAAACCGGACGGGATCCCCTTTGCGCTGGCGGATCTCGACTGCGACAGTCTCGGCGGCAAATGCACCAGACGCGATGGCTACGGTCGCGCGCCGCTGGCTCTCGGCGGCAAACGCGTCCTGGTCGGCTCGCGACACGTCGAATCGACTGGCAACTTCCTCGGCCGTGATACCCATATGCGAGGGGTTGATTGCGCACGTGAGGCCGTCGCCGACCATCGAGTCGATCACTTCGGCGTTGCCCATGCGGTAGCCCCACCGTGCCTGCTTCAGCAGGTAGGGCGCATTCGACATGGATTCGGTGCCGCCAGCCACCACGGCCTCGACGTAGCCCATGTTGAGCGCCTCAACGGCATGCACGACGGCCTGCAGACCCGAGCCGCAGACACGATTGATCGTCTCGGCTGGAACTTCGTTCGGCAGGCCGGCCGCAATCGCCGCCTGCCTGGCGACGTTCATGCCGGCGCCAGCCTGCAGCACGCAGCCAAGCACGACGTCGCCAATCTGGTCGGCCGACATACCCGCGCGCGCAATCGCTTCGCGGACGACAACCGCGCCGAGTTCCCCTGCCGGCACGTCCTTCAACGACCCACCAAACGACCCTATGGCCGTGCGGCACGCGCCGAGCACGACGACATCGACACCCTTAATCAAAGTGTTCCACCTTGTCTGGAATGATCAACGACGCGCCGGTCGCGGCTTTCACCTCGTCGATGGTGGTATCCGCGGCGATCTCGCGCAGGACCAGCCCCTCTGGAGTGACTTCGATCACGGCACGCTCGGTGACGATCAGGTTCACCACCTTCAGACCGGTGAACGGCAACGTGCAGCGCTCGAGAATCTTGTGACCGCCGTCTTTCGTCGTGTGCTCCATGGCCACGATGACACGCTTGGCACCGGCGACCAGATCCATGGCGCCGCCCATGCCCTTCACCATCTTGCCGGGAATCATCCAGTTGGCCAGGTTACCTTCGGCGTCGACCTGGAGCGCTCCGAGCACGGTGAGGTCTATGTGCCCGCCGCGCACCATCGCGAACGACTCGGCACTGCTGAAATAGGAACAGCCAGGCAACTCGCTGACCGTCTCCTTGCCGGCGTTGATGAGATCGGGATCGATCTCGCTTTCGAGCGGATAGGGCCCGACACCCAGCATGCCGTTCTCTGCGTGCAGCGTGATGTGGATTCCTGGAGGCACGAAGTTGGCAACGAGCGTCGGCATACCGATGCCAAGGTTGACGTAGTCGCCATCCTTCAACTCGTGCGCAATCCGGCGGACGACGCGTGTTCGGACGTCTGAGCTGCTCATGACTGGCGTACCGTTCGTTTCTCGACGCGCTTCTCGTATCGCTCGCCGACGACGACATGGTTGACGTAGATGCCAGGGGTCACGACCTCGTCGGGGCCCAGCTCACCCGGTTCGACCAGGTGCTCGACTTCGGCAATCGTGACGCGCGCAGCTGTCGCCATCACCGGATTGAAGTTGCGCGCCGTGCGATGGTAGACGAGGTTGCCCAGTCGGTCCGCCTTCCAGGCCCGCACGAACGCGAAGTCGGCCGTAATCGGCTGCTCGAAGACAAACGGACGGCCGTTGATGATGCGTGTCTCCTTGCCTTCGGCCACGAGGGTGCCGTAACCGGTCGGCGTGAAGAAGCCGCCAATGCCCGCGCCGCCTGCGCGAATCCGCTCGGCAAAGGTCCCCTGCGGCACGAGTTCCACTTCGAGCTCGCCGGTCAGGAACTGCCGCTCGAATTCCTTGTTCTCGCCCACGTAGGTCGCGACCATCTTGCGCACCTGCCTGGTTCGCAGCAGGACGCCGATGCCGAGATCGTCGACGCCGGCATTGTTGCTGATGACGGTAAGGTCGCGAGTCCCGCGCGCATGAAGCGCGTCGATCAGTTTCTCGGGAATACCGCAGAGACCAAACCCGCCCATGAGGACGGACGCACCGTCTGGTACCAAGCCTGCTGCGGCCTCGGCACTTGGGAGCACCTTGTTCATCCGCGGATTATAACGTCGACCGGGAGACGAGCACTTCACGCCACCGGGCAGCGTCGGCAAACACCTCCGCCAGGCGCTCGCCTGAAGACAGGTCGGTTCGGAGCGACTGAAGCGCGGCTATGAGTGCGTCGAGCGCGGAGGCGATCTGGTCTTCGTTGACGGCGGCCACATCCTGCCAGATATCCGACGGGCTCGATGCCAGGCGCGTCGTGTCCAGCAGCCCGCGGCCAGAGAGGGCCAGCCCCTCCGCGCCAACGGCGTTGCCCGCAACGGCCATCAGCGCGCTGACGGCCAGCTGCGGCATGTGGCTCACGAAGGCAAACACGCGGTCGTGCTCATCCAGTGTCATCACCCCTACCATGGCGCCAAGTGCTGAGGCAAAACTCTTCATCCGCTCCACCGCTGTCACCGGCGTCGACGACACTGGAGTGAACAGCCACGGTCGGTTGCGAAAGAGGTCCGCGCGTGCATGCTCGAACCCACCACGAGCGGCGCCCGCGACTGGATGCCCGGCCACGAAGGTCGCTCCCGCCCGCAGGTCCGCTGCTGCGGCGACGATGTCGCGCTTGGTGCTGCCGACGTCGGTGATGATGGCCGCAGGATTCACGCGTCCGGCGAGACGCCGGAGCACTGCAATATTCTGACGAACCGGCGCGGCCAGGACGATGACATCCGCCCCGCCAACCACGTCCAGATCCTCGCTCCCGTCGTCGATGGCAGCGGCGCTGCGCGCCACGGCCAGAACCGCGGGGGTATCGACCGCGACGATCCGCACCGCGGGCCAGGCGTCACGCACAGCCAGCGCGACGGAGCCGCCAATGAGGCCGAGACCGACGATGCCGATGGTTCGGAACACCGGTTCCACTCCTACTGCCCCCAACCCCTGCGCGGCGTGTTTTCCAGACAGATGCTCCGGCCAATTGCGGGAGCGATGATGCGGAGTTCGGCCATCAACCTGTCGAACTGCGCGGGAAACATCGACTGCGCGCCGTCGCTGAGTGCGTGGTCCGGATCGCAGTGCACTTCGACGATCAAGCCGTCGGCGCCAGCCGCCACCGCTGCGCGCGCGAGCGGCGCGACCATGTCGCGGCGGCCAGCACCGTGGCTCGGGTCCGCCACCACAGGCAGGTGGCTCAACTTCTTCACCATGGCGATGGCTGACACATCGAACGTGTTGCGCGTCGCCGTCTCGAAGGTGCGGATGCCGCGTTCGCAGAGAATGACGTCCGTGTTCCCGCCGCTCAGAATGTATTCCGCCGAGAGCAGCCACTCCTCGATCGTGGCCGAGATGCCGCGCTTCAAGAGCACCGGCTTGCGTCGATGCCCGAGTTCCCGCAGCAACGTGAAGTTCTGCATGTTGCGCGCGCCCACCTGGAAGATGTCGCAGTAGCGCTCGATGACATCGATCTGGCTGACGTCCATCACCTCGGACACGAGCGCCATGTGTTCCGCGTTGGAGGCATCGCGAAGCAGGCGCAGCCCTTCCTCGCCGAGACCCTGAAAGGAATACGGCGAACTGCGCGGCTTGAACGCGCCGCCGCGGAAGATCTTGGCGCCCGCGCGACGAACGGCGGTGGCCGCGCTCCGCACCTGCTGTTCGCTTTCGGCCGAGCACGGACCCGCCATGACGATCACTTCGTCGCCGCCGATACGGACGTCGCCGATCTTGATCACCGTTGGGTCGGACTTGAACGTGCGGCTGGCCAGCTTGTACGGTGAGGAGATCCGCACAACCTCGTGCACGCCGTCCATCATCTGGATGAGTGCGGCCTCCGGCCGTCCCTGTCCGACGGCGCCAAGCACCGTTCGCGACACGCCCGTCGACTTGTGGACATCCATCCCCATCTCGACCAACCGTTTGACCACCTGCTCGACCTGCGAGTCGGTGGCGCCTTCCTGCATGACCACTACCATGACGTACTGCTCCCTATCCCTGCCTGCTCGTCGTCTGGCCCGATTCGTCGACCTCGCCGTGAATGACCCGTCGCTCCAGCCGCCGCGCTTCGTCGATGATGCGTTCGAAGAGTCGCGCAATCGCGTCGGGACCAAGCGGTCCTTCCGCGGCGACCGCGCGCACGTGCTCGAGCACCTGCTTCTCGCGATCCGGCTGATAGAGCTGCATGTTGACTTCTTTCTTCAGACGACCGATCTCGCAAACGCATCTGGCTCGCTCGTTGAGCAGGCGCACCAGCACTTCGTCGACACGATCGATGTCTTTCCGCAAATCGTCGAGCGTCATGTGTTCAGGCCTTCGCAACAACGCAGGCCGCGCGCAGCGACCTGACGTAGTCCTCGACTCGGGCGATCAACTCCGGCGACCCGCTCGACTCGGCGATCAGCGCGACCAGGGCGCTGCCCACGACCGCGCCGTCCGCATAGGCGCCGACTTCCGCCACGTGCTCGGGTCGTGAGATGCCGAACCCCAGGGCGAGCGGCAGGTCGGTCACCGCGCGAATGCGCTGCACCATCGCTTCGGCACCGGTCGCGACGGTGGCGCGAGCGCCGGTCACGCCCAACCGGGAGATGCCATAGAGAAAGCCTCGCCCGAGTTCGGCGGCCTTCCTGATTCGCGCCTCGGTCGTCGTCGGGCTCAGGAGAAAAATAGTGTCGACGCCAACCCGCGACAGTGCGTTGCGGAATTCATCGGCTTCTTCAATCGGGAGGTCGAGCGCGAGCACACCATCGACGCCGACGGCTGCCGCTCGGTCGGCGAACGCGTCGAGCCCCATGCGCACAATCGGGTTCGCGTAGCTGAAGACGACAATCGGCGTGGAGACGCGTGCCCGCACTGAAGCGATGAGATCGAGTGAGGCCCGCAGGCTCCCTCCCGCCGCCAACGCGCGTTCTGTCGCGCGCTGAATCACGGGACCATCCGCGAGCGGATCGGAGAATGGAACGCCCACTTCGAGCACATCTGCACCCGCGCGGGCGAGCGCTTCCAGGATCTCCGCAGAACGAGGCAGATCGGGGTCGCCCGCGGTTGTGTAGGTGACGAGGCCTGGGCGTCCTTCCCGTCTGAGCGCGGCGAAGGTATCAGCGAGTCTCGACATGCTGCTCCATCGTGTGGACGTCCTTGTCTCCACGTCCAGAGAGATTCACCAGGATCACCGCGGACGGCCCGAGCTGACGCCCAAGCGTCTGGGCGTAGGCAATCGCATGCGCAGACTCGAGCGCGGGAAGAATTCCTTCCAGCCTCGCCAGCGTCTTGAACGCGCCGATCGCGTCGGCGTCCGTCACATACCCGTACTCCGCCCGGCCGATCTCGCGCAGGTACGCGTGTTCGGGTCCAACTGCCGCGTAGTCGAGTCCAGCCGATACCGAATGCGTCAGCTCGATGTTGCCGTCATCGTCTTGCAGCACGAAGGTGCGCGTGCCCTGGAGCACACCCATGCTTCCACCGGCAAAGCGCGCAGCGTGGCGCCCCCTGGCAATCCGCTCCCCACCGGCTTCGACGCCAATGAGGCGCACGCCAGCGTCGTTCACAAACCCGTCGAAGATGCCCATGGCATTGCTACCGCCGCCAACGCAGGCCACCACCGCGTCCGGCAGACGTCCGGCCTGCTCCAGAATCTGGGGCCGCGCCTCGCGGCCGATCACCGACTGAAACTCGCGGACCATGAGCGGATATGGATGTGGCCCCAGCACTGAGCCAAGCAGGTAATACGTGTTGGTGACATTCGTCACCCAATCACGCATCGCCTCATTGATGGCGTCCTTCAGCGTACGGCTGCCCGAATCGACAGCGACAACCTGGGCGCCGAGCAGCCGCATCCGCACGACGTTCAGCGCCTGACGCGCCATGTCGTCGACACCCATGTAGACATGGCACTCGAGACCAAGCAGCGCGCACGCTGTGGCCGTCGCAACGCCGTGTTGGCCCGCTCCGGTTTCAGCAACGATGCGGGTCTTGCCCATGCGTACGGCGAGCAACGCCTGACCGAGCGCGTTGTTGATCTTGTGCGCGCCGGTGTGGGTGAGGTCTTCACGCTTGAGAAACACACGAGCGCCGCCAGATTCCGCGGACAGGCGCGTGGCCTCGTATACGGGAGTCGGCCGTCCCACGTAG
>JBEBGB010001129.1:0-1466 GCA_040081675.1 Vicinamibacterales bacterium | reverse complement strand
GTTTCGCCAAATCAAGCCCGTTGTCGAATGGGGTAAGATGGGCGGCGCACGTCGCAGGCTTAGGACCTGGACATGAATAAGGGTGCCAGTCTGGCCGCCGATGCATCCCGCCGGGCTTCGTTGCTCGTCGCTTACATACGCCCGGTATGCGCGCTTCTCGCGCCTCGCCGGGCAGGCGCCTCGACGCCCAGACTTGGCGCCCTTATTCATGTCCGGGTCCTAAACTCCTGCACGACACACCTTTAAGTGGCCGACTCCTTATCAGCAGAAGCACCACAACCGTCCTCCGACTCACCGTCGGCGACCACCCTTTTGGGTTCGAAGTCACTCCGGCGCATGTTCGTGGCCTTCACGTACCGCGACTTCCGGGTGCAGTGGTTTGGCGCCTGTACGTCGAGCATCGGCACCTGGGTGCAGATTGCCGCCCAGAACTGGATGGTGAACACGCTGACCGGGTCGGCGTTCTTCCTGGGCCTCGACTCGTTCCTGCAGCAGCTGCCCATCATGCTCTTCACGCTGGTGGGCGGCGTCCTCGCCGACCGCCGCGACAGGCGCCGCACGCTGCTCAGCTCGCAATATCTCCAGATGGCCACCGCGACTACGCTGGCCCTGCTCGTCTACTTCGACGTCGTCACGATCACCTACATCCTGGCGCTCTCGTTCGTCACTGGCGTCGCGCAGGCCTTTGGTGGTCCGGCGTATCAGTCACTCGTCCCCTCGCTGGTGGACAAGAAGGATCTGCCGAACGCCGTCGCGTTGAACTCCATCCAGTTCAACATTGCGCGTGTCATCGGACCGCTGCTGTTCGCGGCCACGATCTCGATCGGCACCAAGACCTGGGGGCTCCCCGAAGAGCAGGCGATGGCGATCTGCTTCGCGGTCAACGCCATCTCGTTCCTCGTCGTCATCAACACGCTGATGGCGCTCCGTGTGAAGCACATTCCGCCGACGCAGCAGAAGAGCATGCGCGTCGAACTGGCCGGCGGCCTCCAGTACGTCAGGCAACAGAGCGTGCTCCTCGCTCTCATCGTCCTCGCCGCAGCGACGACGTTTCTGGGGTTTGCGGTGTTGACGTTCCTGCCGCTGTTCACCAGAAGCGTGTTCGGGGCCGGGGCCGACACCTATAGCCACTTGCTCGCGTTCTCGGGAGCCGGCTCGGTGGTGGGTGCGTTGATTGTGGCCTGGCTGGGTAAGTTCCCGCGGATGGGTCTGGTCTCGCTGATCGTGCAAGCCGTCTACGGACTCCTCATCATTGCGTTCGCGCTCTCACGCACGCTCTGGATCAGCGAAGTGCTGCTTTTCCTGACTGGCGCGGCGCTGATGATCGTCTTCTCCAGTGTCACCTCGCTCGTGCAACTCATCGCTCCCAACGAAATGCGCGGCCGCGTGATGAGCATCTATATGCTCGCCTTCCGCGGCGGCATGCCACTTGGCAGCCTTGCCAGCGGATGGGCAGCCACCTATCT
>JBEBGB010001128.1:0-1468 GCA_040081675.1 Vicinamibacterales bacterium | reverse complement strand
GTTGTCCCGAGGCGCGGGTGCTCGCGGCGTTCCGACGCTGTATCCACGCGCGTACTTCCCAGGCGCGCGCGGAATCTCCAACCCTCAGGCGTCCGCAATGGCCACGCAGGCGACCGCTCCAATCGCCTGGCAGACCTTCACGGCTGTCGGTGGGAAGGTCAAGGTCTGGGCACAAGATCGATACCCGGGCGACGTGGCGAAGGCAGCAGCGGTGGCCAGGGCGATCGACGCCGACCGCGTCTGGAGCAGGCTGACCGGTCTCATGAGGCGCGAGCCGGCATCCGACGCGAACCTGCTTCCCAACGGAGGAGACGGAGCGCTGGACTTCTATCTCGTGCACCCGCCGATGATCCTCGATCCCCAGACTGGGAGGCGGACGTCACCCTGGTCTGGCATGTCACGGTCAGGCGTGCCAGCGGACAGCTGCCATGAATCGCGGTACCTTCTGATCGACAGCAGGAACCCGTTGGTGGGGAACCGCACTACCCAGGGGCTCCTCTCCACCGCCGCGCACGAGCTGTTTCACGCGATCACGGCCAGATACAGGGCCATCGAGGCATGCGAGGTGAGATGGGTTCGCGAGGGGAGTGCAACCTGGGCGGAGAACTGGGTGTACCCCGCCCCCGACACCGAGCACTCGCTGGCGAAGACCTACATCGGCCGCGCGCACCTGCCGATCGACAACGGGGAGCAGCTATA
Organism: Vicinamibacterales bacterium; assembly: GCA_040081675.1. Classification (GTDB taxonomy): domain Bacteria; phylum Acidobacteriota; class Vicinamibacteria; order Vicinamibacterales; family CAVVIG01; genus CAVVIG01. The sequence goes on along the minus strand of JBEBGB010001128.1, from coordinate 769 downwards.
CCCTGACTACGGCACGTATGTTCTTCCGTTGTATCGCGAGAAGACCGGCGGCAACGCCGACTTCATGCGGTCGATGTGGGAGAACTTCGAGCGCCTGAACGGCGCCACAGCGCCGCTTCCGGGCACGGCCACGCTCCAGCAGCGGTTTGCACGAATACGAAGCGAGCGAGTTCGAACCCTGAAGGGCGTCAACGACGCGCTCGATGGCGGGTTCGACAAGACCTGGCCGCAGTTTCTCCTGAAGATGTGGAACCAGCCACCGGTCGACACGCCCAGCGGGCACAAATCCTGGGACCGGCTGACGGAGACGCCCTTTCCCTGGGGCGCTCGGCAGACAATCGAAACCCCTGCCGATCCGGTGACGAAGGCGATCGCGTTGCCAGCGGGAATGGACGGCAGCACGTCGACGACGATCATGCCCCTGTCCGGTGTGTTCACGCACTTCGCGTTCAGGCCCAACGTGCGCCACGTGGTCTTCGTGAACACGATCGCCGATACCGCGCACCCACACAAGAGCGTGTGGGGCATTCAGAAGATCCGCGGCCGATGGGAGGACCCGAAGGACTGGACCGACGTCTTTCAGAAGGCGTGGTGCCGCGACGACTCGACCGAGGACCTCGAGGAACTGGTGATCGTGTTCGGCAACAGCGACTCAGAGACTCTCGAGCCTGTCAAACCCGAGAAGCTGCCGGAACTCAAGGCCTCACCCACCGGTTGCACCGCATGGGTGGGCACCAGCACCGCCCAGACCACAATGACGAGCAACGAC
>JBEBGB010001127.1:0-1469 GCA_040081675.1 Vicinamibacterales bacterium | reverse complement strand
CTTTGGTGGAGGGAGCAGGCGGCTCGCAACCCGCCGGGCACTGTTTCGAATCGCGCGGGTGGCGCTCGTCACCGTGAGCGTCGCTCGCGAGATGGCATCGACGTCTCCACCCACTCGGAACGGATCGCGCACGCTCTTGCCCGCGAATTGCGCGGCAAACGCCGGGGTGTCGACCGAGAAGTATCCGTAGGGTTCGTGGTGATCGGCGACCACGATGCCCGTGATCGTTCCAGCCATATCGAGACCCACAAGCGTTTTGATCGGACCGTCGTAGCCGCGTTCGAGCGGGTCGAGATCGGTCGTCCAGAACGCGAGACCGACCAGCGTCGTCGGTGCGGAAGATCCGGTGCCGTACGCTTCGAAGTGCGGCGGAGCGCCAATCCTGCCAGAAAACCTGGACGCGTTCGGGAAGATCTGGCGCAGCTGTGCCGCCAGCTTTACGTCAGCGGTTCCAGGTGCCTGGCCGTGGACGAGGGTGGCGGCCGCGATCGTCGTTGCGACGACCAGAGGTACGCGCATCGGCGAGAACGTTACCAGAAGAGATGCGGCCGACGCCGGCGTCGTCCGACTACGGTTGGTGGCACCTCAGGCTCGAAAAACCTCGAAAGTGCGCTATTATCCCCGCTTCAGGGGAGATTCTTTATGAAACGACTGATATTGCTTGGCGCGCTCGCTGCGTCGGGAACGCTCTCGATGACACTGGCGGCCTACCAGCAGCCAGCGGCGCCAATGGTGGTGGAAGTCGAGAAGCTCAAGGACAACTTGTTTGTCATGAAGGGCGGCGGCGGAAACAGCGCGGTGTTCATCGGCAGCGACGGCATCACGGTTGTCGACACCAAGAACCCGGGCTGGGGCCGGCCCCTTCTCGAGAAGATCAAGAGCGTCAGCGACAAGCCGGTCGTGCGGATTATCAACACCCACACGCACGGCGATCACGTGAGCGGCAACGTGGACTTCCCGGCGACCGTGGACGTCGTCGTGCAGGAGAACACGAAGGCCAGCATGGAGAACATGAAGCCCGTCACGGGACTTGCCGCGCCGCCACCCGGGCCGAGCATCTTCCAGCAGAACGGCGGTCGAGGCCTGCCCAAGCGCACGTTCAAGGACACCATGACGATCGGCACGGGCGCCGATCAGATCGACCTCTACTACTTCGGCCGCGCCCATACAGGTGGTGACGCGTTCGTGGTCTTCCCGGCGCTGCGGGTCCTGCACACGGGCGACGCCTTCCACACGCGCGACCTGCCGATCATGGACAAGAACAACGGCGGCAGCGGCGTCGAGTACTCAGCAACGCTGGCGAACGCTGGATCCAAGTTGAAGAACATCGACATGATCATCAACGGTCACAACGCAACCACCACGACGATGGCCGACATGAAGACCCAGTCGGAGTTCATCGCGGACTTCGTGAAGTTCGTTCAGGACGCGAAGAAGGCTGGCAAGACCGTGGACGATGTGGTGACGAC
>JBEBGB010000303.1:0-6012 GCA_040081675.1 Vicinamibacterales bacterium | reverse complement strand
CGGCGCCAGTTGCATGACGAGCGCGACCACGTAGCCGGCGGCCAGGGCAATCGGCGGCAGGAAGGGGAATACGTAGTGATACAGCTTCGAGGTTCCGGCTGAGATGATGACCAGGGGTATCACGGCCCAGAGAAGGACGACGAAGCCGTCGAGCCAGCGTCGCCGCATCGACTGCACAAGCAGCGTTGCGAGTCCGAGATACACGAACCAGATCACTCCGCCATTGCCAAATTCGCGGACCATCTCCGTGATGTAGTAGTGCCACGGCTGCAGATGCTCCGCCACCAGCGTCCCGGTCAGTCGCTGCAACACGTGCTGGCCGAAGATCGTCTGCCAGAAGCCCCGTCCAAACCGCACATGCATGGCCACGAACCACGGTGCGCACAGCACCGCCACCAGCATCGTGGCGCCGCTCCACAGTTTCCAGTCTTTGACGAGGAGTCGGCGACACCGCGGCGATAGCACCGCCGCGATCGCCAGCGTGAAGGGCAGAAACAGCGCCGCCACGAACTTCGTCATGAAGCCGAGCGAGAACAGGAGCGCGAGCGCGACCAGATGGCGCGCGCGTCTCGACGGCTCGTCGAGCGCCGCCCAGCGGAGAAAGTGGAACGTGCCACCGGCGTAGCAGAGGACGAGGGCCGCTTCCATGTTGTTGGTCCGAAGGCCGTGGGCAAAGACCAGGGGCCAATAGACAAACAGGCTGAGGACGGCAACCACGCCGCAGACCGGACCAGCCAATAGCGATCCGAGCGCGAACACGTACACGAACGACGCCGATCCCAAGACCGCGTCCCAGAACCGCAGGCCGAACTCGTTATGCGGCAGCAGACCCAACCGAATGGGCAGAGCCACAATCCAAATCTTCAGCGGAGGTTTTTCGAGGAAGGGTTCATTCTCGGTCGGACTCAACTTCGGCACGAGCCAATCGCCCGTTTCGAGAATGCGGTCGACAGCGTACGAGTAGCCCGCTTCATCGGTCTCGAGATCGTCATTCCCGAGACCGACAAACAGTGGCAGGCAGAACGCGACAAGGACGACGGCCAGCCAGAGCCGGCTAAGTTTCAGGCCTTGCGGCAAGTGACGAGCGACCAGATCCTCGGAATATTGACCTTCTCGATGGAGACTGGATTCAGTTCAGCCTGGGCGAGAAACCCAGGCAGGTCAAGGTCAGACTTGAAGCCAATATGCACGGTGAAGGGCGAGATGGCTCGCTCGACCCACGCCACGGCACTGTTCGAGCTGCGGAAGTGGTTGAGGACGATGATCTTGCCACCGGGCCTGCACACGCGGTGCATCTCGCGCGCGACGGCAACCGGATCGGGCACGACGCTGATCAAGTACGGCGCGTAGACGATGTCGAACGAGTCGTCGGCGAACTTGAGGTCGGCGGCGTCCATTTCAAACAGGCGGACGTTGGTGATGCCCTTGCGGGCGATGCGGCGACGGGCTTTCTCGAGCATCCCATCCGACAGGTCGATACCCGTGACGGCGCAGTCGCGGGGGTACAAGGCGGCGTTGATACCGGTGCCTACCCCCACTTCGAGCACGCGGTCGCCCGCTTCGATGCCCATGCGCTGGATCGCCTGCACGCGGCCCGGATGAAGCGTTGGACCGAACGTGAAGTCGTACGAGGAGGCGAGCTTCTCGTACACACGTTCCACGAAGTCGTTCTCGACGACAGTTACGGACAGGGCGCGGGTTGCAGCATCTGACCCTACGAGTTCATCGGGTTCGGCGTGCGGCGACTCGAATAACGGCATCGAAGGCCTCGGCGTTAGACGCACCTAGGGTCAGCTCGGACGGTCGGACAGAATATCCGTGGTAATCCGGCGACTATACATCCTGTTCATCAGCGAAGTCCATCAAGGACACCTAACGCGGCGTCGATGTTGCCGGTCTGCGTCGACACCTGGATGCCCTGCACGTCGTGGCGCAAGGCTGCGGCAATCTCGCGGGCAATGGCAATCCCTTCGGCCGCTGCCGCGGCCTGGCCGTCTGCTTTTCGCATGCGTTCCATCAAATTCTCGGGCACGCGCACTCCCGGAACTTCGTTGGCCACGAACTCGGCATTTCTGGCCGAATCGAACGGAAAGACGCCGCCGATGATCGGCAACCGTGCCGACTCGAGCCGCCTGAGCACGCGCTCACAGCCGGCCACATCGAAGATGGGTCGAGTGATGACGAATTCGGCTCCGGCCTCGACCTTGTAGTCGAATCGTCGCAGTTCTTCGTCCATATTCGAGGCAGCCAGGTTCACCGACACACCCACATGGAACGCCGTCGGCGCGCCAATCGGCTGACCGCCGATATCGCCGCCATGGTTCAACCGAGTCACCAGGTTCGTCAGTCCGATCGAGTCGACATCGAACACTGCGGTGGCATCGGGATAGTCACCCACGCGCCCCGGGTCGCCGGTGATGAGCAGCACGTTGCGGAGACCCATGGCGTGGGCGCCCAACAGGTCCGACTGAATACCCACAAGATTGCGATCTCTGCAGGCGTAGTGGAGCACGGTTTCGATGCCCGCCTGCTGCTCGACCAGCACGGCAAGGGCGAGTGCGCTGAGGCGTGCGCCCGAGCGCAGGCCGTCCGGGATGTTCACCACGTCCACGCCGTAGCGCTTCAGCTCGCGGGCTCGCTGAATGGCCGACTCGGCCTCGAATCCTCTCGGCGGGAGCAACTCGACGCCGCGCACAAAGCTGCCGCTCGCCAGCGCGCGCGCGAGGTGCGACTTCTGCTCGCGAGGCACCGGCGGTGCAACGATCGGCGACGACACTCGAGCGGCCGGACGCGCGGGCGCTGCAGGACTCGTGGTGGCCGACACTGCGCCGCGCACAGCCGCCTTGATCTGGCGAATGTGCTCTGGCGTCGTGCCACAGCATCCGCCGACCACCCGCACTTGATGCAACACGAAGCGACGCGCGTACGAGGCCATGTACTCGGGCGAGCACAGGTAGATGTTGCGGCCCTCCACATCGCGGGGCTTTCCCGCGTTTGGCTGGGCAGACAGTGCAAGCGAGCTCACCGCCTCCATGCGCTCGATCGTCTCGAGCATCGGGCCGGGCCCGACCGCGCAGTTCACCCCAAGGACCGTTGCGCCACGCCGCTCCAACTCGGGAGCGAAACGCTCCGGCGACGTGCCGTCGAGCGTGTTGCCGTCTTCTTCGGTCGTCATCTGCGCGATGATGGGCAGATCGGACACCGACCGGACGGCATCGATCGCGGCGCCAATCTCGTTCAGGTCGCGGAAGGTCTCGAGGATGAACAGGTCCACTCCGCCGTCGGCCAGTGCCTGCGCTTGCTCACGAAAGAGCTCGCGTGCTTCATCCACGCCCGTCTTGCCCCAGGGTTCGATGCGAATGCCGAGCGGGCCCATCGCACCCGCCACATAGGCGCGGTCGCCTGCTGCGCGACGCGCGATCTGTGCGCCGGCGACGTTGATGTCGCGCAGCTTGTCGCCCAGGCCAAAGGTCGCCAGCTTGACCCGGTTGGCCCCGAACGTATTGGTCTCGAGGATATCGGCGCCTGCGAGCACGTACTCCTGGTGCACCGCTTCGACCAGCGGCCCCTGCGTCAGGTTCATCGCGTCGAAGCTCTTGTTGATGAACACGCCTCGCGAGTACAGCATCGTCCCCATCGCGCCGTCGCAGACGAGCACACGGTCGCGCAGGGCGTCGAGGAAAGGAATGATCACGTGTCGAACCTCTCGCAGCGGAAGGTCTCGACTTCGATGAGCAAGTAGGACTTGTTCACGACATCGAGGCCGATCGACCGGACGCCCTGGCGTACCGAGTCGGTGAATTCATGGTGGTGCCCGAACAGGTGGAGCCGCGGACGCATGGCGGTCAGCACTTCGTTGATCACGGTCTTGCCCGCGTCCATGCGTCGACCGGCCGGATAGAACGGGCGCGGGGCCTCATGCGTGAGAAACACGTCGATCCCGGTGAGTGCCTTGCAGGCGATGACTTCCTCGCGCACGAAGTGCCTGCGTTTGTCGTCGCGGCTCTTGCCCAGTTTCATGGTGCCTGCGCTCATGCGCTTGCCCCGCGAGGGTGGCAGAAGCGCCACCGGCGAGTGATACCAGCTCGGCGCAAACGTGCCGCCGAGCGCGGCTACCCGCCACGGGCCGACCTGGTGAGGTCCACCGTTGGGCAAGTAGTGCAGCGTCGGTGCTGGCGGTTCGCCCGCCATCGCGCGAGCGATGATGTCAAAGTCCTCGTTGTTACCTTTGATCCAGTAGATCGGAGCGACCGGCGCGAAGTACTCGCCGTCGTTGCTGGCGACGTCGCCCACCTGAACCCACAGCGCCACGTCGGGGTGTCGGCTGATGATGTCGGTGACGGCGTCGAACGCGCCGTGAATGTCACCTAACGCGCCAATCTGCATGTCCGTTGTCGGCGGCCGGGCCCGTCGGGCGTGAGCGGGATATGGACCCCGGCCGCTCCTGCCGCGGCGGCCTAGCCGTTGGCGCCGTTCCCCACGGTGGCCGGAACGAGCAGGTCGGTCTTGTCCCAGACGAAATCGCTCTTGTCGTAGACCGCCAGTTCGTAGTCTTTGCCCATGAAAATGGCGCCGACTGGACAGGCTTCCTCGCAGAAGCCGCAGAAGATGCAGCGCGTCTTGTGAATCTGGTAGACCGACGCGTACCTGGGGCCGGCCTGCACGCTCCCGTCGTTTTCCGCGGCCTCGAGGTAGATGGCATCGGCGGGGCACGCGACCGAACACAGGCCGCAGGCCACGCACTTCTCGAGCCCGTTCTCGTCGCGCATCAGCACCTGTTTGCCCCGATACTTGGGGAACACCGGGACTTTTTCCTCCGGGTAGTTCACCGTGATCGGCTTCTTGAACATGTGCTTGAAGGTGGTCGCGAAACCGATGATGAAGGGACGTATCAGAGCCATTGCTCTCAGTTTACCCCGTCGATAAGATCGAGTAAATCATGCCCGGCCCACAGTTTCTCTCAGCCGAGCAGGTACTTCTCACGACTTTGGTGGTCAAACTGGCCGTCATGGCGGCGCTGGCCACCATGTTGGTGCGCTACCGCCGCTTCCGGCACATCCTCATTTTCGAGCGGCGCGGGTGGAACGATCGCCTGATCCTCTCCCTGGCGCTGGGTGTGCCGCTCACGGCTGGTGTCGCCTCCCGGCTCCTGCTGAACTACAACGCGGCCGACCTCACGCTCGAGGGCTCCTTCGTTGTGGGCCTCATCGCCGGTCCCTACGCCGGCGCCATCGTCGGGTTGTTGGTCGGCATCCCTCCTCTGGCAACGGGCGAATTCATCGCACTGCCCTTCGCGGTGGGGTGTGGTTTTGCTGGAGGCGGACTTCGCGAACTCTGCCCCAAGGAAGCGATCTGGCACTTCTCGCCGTTCGACGTCACACGACTCCCCGTTCGCGTCTGGCAGATGCTCCGCAGCCGGCGCGTCGACTGGCAGGTGGTGCTGCTCATGGCGCCGGTTGCGCTGGAGATGATTCGGCAGGGACTCGGCTATCGCTGGGGGGTGGTGCACCACCGGCTGTTCTACCTCCAGCCCGATCCGTTCTGGACAGTGGCGGTGATCCTGCTGGCGACCGTGCTTGCCGTCGCCATGCCCATCAAGATCTGGAACAACGCCCGCATCGAACACCGGCTCGAGGAACAGGAAAAGCTGCTGCTCGCGGCGCGCATCGAGGCCCTCGCCAATCGGATCAATCCGCACTTTCTGTTCAATACGCTCACGTCGATCTCTTCGCTGATCCGCACGCAGCCGGACACGGCTCGCATGCTCATTACGAAGCTCTCGAGCCTCTTGCGACGGTTGATGCGCAGCACCGACCACTTCGTGTCTCTGCGCGAGGAACTCGAGTCCATCGACCAGTACCTCGATATCGAAGTGGTGCGCTTCGGACCGCAGTTGCGTGTCGTCAAGGACATCAGCCCCGACACGCTCGATGTCGTGGTGCCGAGCATGCTGCTGCAACCCATCATCGAGAACTCGATCAAGCACGGGTTGTCGCGCAAGGTTGGCGGCGG
>JBEBGB010001126.1:0-1475 GCA_040081675.1 Vicinamibacterales bacterium | reverse complement strand
GGGCTCGTGTCGGCGGCCAGCGAAGAACAGCTACGGATGCCGGTTCGGCTGGATCTGCCCGCCGCGGACGTGCTGTCGGCGCAAGACGAGGCGACGCGCCAGATTGTGTCGACCGTCAAGTCTGCGGCGATGCGTGCGCAGAAAGTGCCCACGAGCAGCCCGGATGCACATGTCGAGTATCAACGTGGTCTGCATGCGCAGCGCGACATCTTCGCTGGCAGCTGGGATGCGGTCATCGACCATGCGACGAGGGCCGCCGATATCGACCCCGGCTTCGCGCCCGCGCACGTGCTGCTGGCCGACACCTACAACACGCTCGGGCTGTTGACGTTGATGAAGCCGCGCGTCGCGTTCGCCAAGGCTCGTCTCGCCGCGGAGCGCGCGCTCACGATCAGCCCAGATCTGGCGACCGCCCACGCGGCGCTCGGACTCGTGCGGTTTGGCGACGACTGGGACTGGAACGCTGCAGAAACGCACCTGCGCCGGGCGCTGGACCTCGACCCGGAACTGGCGTCGGCGCGTGTTCATTACAGCTGGCTCCTCATGTTGCTCGGCCGCGAAGCCGCGGCGCTGGCCGAGGCCCAGCGCGCGGTGTCGACCTGGCGCGCACGGTTCGTCGTGTCCGGCGCCGCGCTCACCCACTTCCTCGCGCGTCGTTACGACGAAGCGATTGCGCTCTGCAGCGAATGCCTGGACGCCAGCCCTGATTCGGTGTTTGCGCTCTACCAGCGTGGGCAGTGCTATCACATGAAGGGCATGTATCCGACGGCGCATGCGGAGCTGGAGCGGGCCGCTCAGATTGGCCGACGGGCTCCGTTCTACCTGGCGCTGCTCGGCAAGAGCTACGGCGAGGCGGGCATGAAGGATAAAGCGCTGGCGATCGTGAAGGAGCTCGAGGCCATGCAGACCCAGCGCTACGTCGCGCCGCACTGCTACGTCTACGTCTACCACGGCCTGGGCGAGCGCGAGCGGGCGCTGCTCCATCAGGAAGATGCGTACCGCGACGGCGGTCAGCCTCTGAACTACCTGTCGCCGTTCATCAGGAATCTTTTTTCGCTCGACCCGACGCACCGCGATCGGCTGCGGCAGATGCGCTTGAGCGTGTAGCCGTCGCCTTCAGGCCAATCGCGTCGGCGAGGCGTTTCACGGCGCGCGTCACCGCCATCCGAGCGGCATCAGGCGAAGCCTTCCCCAGCTTCTGCGCAATTTCCTCGAAGGAGTGGTGGTGCTCGAGCCGGAAGATGATGGCCATCCGCTCGTTCGGCTTGAGCGTGCGAAGCGCGGCGAGATAGCGGTCCGACCGTTCCTTTCTGATCAGCTCTTCGAGCGGCGAGTAGCTGTGATCGTGCAGCACCTCTGGCAGTTCCTGTGCGACACCGCGGCGCGTCACGCGGCGCACCTCGTCACGAATGCGGTTGCGGACCGATTCGCGCAGGTAGGCCTGCATGCCGTCGACCGTGCGATGCTCGAAGTGA
>JBEBGB010001125.1:0-1475 GCA_040081675.1 Vicinamibacterales bacterium | reverse complement strand
CGCCCGCCACGCAACTGCTCGAAACACGCGACCCTCGTGCCGAAGTGCCATCTTGAGATGGCGCTCCTTCAGCTTCCGCGGACCATCCACCACCTCTACACCACGCGCGGAGAAGACGGGACGCGGATTGCCGGCCCCGAAGGGCGCCAGCGCACCAACGGCCGATGCGACCTGCGACGTGATTCCGCGAAAGCCCAGGTCGCTATCGATACGCAGTCGGGGCATCAGCTCTTCGGGTCCGAGCAGCACGTCCGCGCGGTCGTTGAGGGCCGAGCGCAGCTCGCGGATACGGGCCGCGTCCATCGTCAAACCAGCCGCCTGTTTGTGACCGCCAAACCGAATGAAGAAATGCGCGCACTCTTCGAGGGCCGCCAGCAGATCGAAGTGCGGGATGCTCCGGCACGACCCGTGCGCCACTCCGTCCTCGATCGACAGCACGATTGCGGGGCGATGGAAGGCATCCACCAGCTTCGACGCCACGATCCCGATAACACCGCGGTGCCAGCCCTCGCCCGCGACAACGAGGACCGAGCGTGCTCCTACCTCGGGGTCGGTCTGGACGATCTTCTTGGCTGCCGCCAGGATCTCGGCCTCTTCCTCCTGGCGACGGACGTTTTCGCCATCGAGCTGGGTGGCGAGTGCCCGGGCCTCTTCGGCGCACGATTCGTCGTTGGCCAGCAGCAGGCGCGCGGCGAGATCGGGAGTGCTCATGCGTCCCGCGGCATTGACCCGCGGAGCCAGCATGAAGCCGATGTGATAGCTGTCGATGGTCTTGCCGGTGAGTCCGCACACATCGAGCAAGGCGCGGAGCCCAACTTTGTGCGGCCCCCTGGTGAGCAGATCCAGACCGATCTTGGCGATGACGCGGTTCTCACCGACCAGCGGCACGACGTCGGCCAGGGTTCCAATTGCAGCGAGCTTGATGAAGCCGGGCAGCCAGCTTTCTCGAGACGAACGACGACAGAGGGCCTGCACCAACTTCAACGCGACTCCGACGCCCGCAAGGTACTTGTCCGGGTAGCTGCAGTCGAAACGCTTGGGATTGATCACGGCGAGCGCGTCTGGCAACTCCGCGTCGGGCTCGTGGTGGTCCGTGATGATCAGGTCGATGCCGAGTTCGCGGGCGCGGCGGGCCGCGTCCGCCCCGCGAATGCCGCAGTCGACCGAGATGATGAGAACGGCACCGTCAGCGTGCAGACGATCAACCGATGCCGGCTGGAGGCCGTATCCGTCGCGCATCCGTTCGGGGATGAAGTGCACCACGTCCGCACCAAGCAGTTCGAGTGCGCGTCGCAGGATGACGGTTGACGTGACACCGTCGACGTCGTAGTCGCCGTGAATCGCGATGCGCTCTCGGCGCGCGACAGCGGCGAGGATGCGATCCACTGCCGTGCTCATGCCCGCCAGCAGCATCGGGTCGTGCAGGTGATCGAGCGACGGGTTCAAGAACCGGTGGGCCAGGGCGGGATCGGATA
>JBEBGB010001124.1:0-1476 GCA_040081675.1 Vicinamibacterales bacterium | reverse complement strand
TCCGCCTGGTTCAAACGGCACCTTGGCGCGTGCGACCGCGACGCTCATCAACGTCCGCACGTCGGGCTGGTCAAGCGTCGATGCATCATCGAGCTTGATGTTGCGCACCGTACTGCCGGTGCCTCTGAGCAGTCCCTTCGGATCAGGCAGACGCGCGCCTTGCAGGAAACAGAGATTGACACCGTTCGCATATGCGGCGAGCGAAAAGATCGCCGCGGACGCCTTGTCCGTGGGTCCGTATCCGATCACGAAGAAGTTGTAGTTGTCATACACGAGCTCGAGCGCCTGCGGGAGACGCTGGCGCATCTTTCTCCTGAGCGCTCGGATCAGGGCGGCCATGTCCGGTGCGAACTTGGCAATGAACCCGGCGAGCTGTCTCTCCGGCGTGTCTCTCCGACTGACTGGCGACATGGTGAGGAAGTGTAGCGCCAGGTGGTACCAGAACAGCGCCGTCAGGGCGCGGTCAGGTTCAGCGCGGCCTGCCCGCGGTGCGTTCGGTCACCCGGTATCCGCTGAGCATGTTCGGCAACGAGTAGTTGCCTTCGTGGCAGGCGTATTCGTAGATGGGACCCGGCGAGCGCGACATGGTGAGTTCGCCCTTCCAGGGCCTGGTGAACGCGGTCGGGTCGTCCACCTCGAACTGGTAGAGCAAGGTGTCGGCGTCGAGCAGACTGAATCGCTCGACCACGTGAAGATTCCGGTCCCACCCGAAGTTGCCGCCGGCGTCGCCATAAAAACCGTTCGCGTCATTGAAGTTCGTCGTGTCCACCACCAAGGTGGCGCCGTCCCAGTGGCCGACCGAATCGCCCATCCATCGCCTGACGCTCGGCGACAGGTGCGGGCGACCGTCGAGCCGAATGACTCTGGCGTCGCCCAGCATCTCGGCACGAACGACGACGGCATCGGCGGTCTGGACGATCTGGTAGTTGCTGTTGTAGGAGTACGGAAGCATGGGCGGTCCCGCGGTCACAAACGCCAGACACTGATCCTGAAGGCCCGCATCCTGCGCACTTGCCATTCCCCGCATGTCCTCGAGACGACGACGCTTGATCTCCGCGGCTGCCGGGGTCAGCGAGGGAATGCGTCCGTCGGGAGGGTCGGTCACGATCGACGTTCGGAGTGTCTTGCTGGTCCGAGTGCCGAACTCGCGAAAGAAGGTGTTGTAGGTGCCGGTGCCAGTACTCTTCGCTGCCGCATCTGGCGATGGTTCCTGGTTGCTCTCGGCGACCCGCCGCTCCCATGCGGCAGCCTCCTCTGGCGTGAAAAACGGCTTGTCCTTGAGCTGCGACGGACGCTCGAGCGGAGTTGCCGTAGCGGAGTTCCAGACACCTTCAAAGTTCGGACGCTCAGCGGGCCTCGCCGCTTGTCCAGACACGAGCGCCTGGACCAGGTTCAGTGTGACCAACACCAGGAGCAGACGCAGCTTTCGTCCAGACACCGATCTCCTCCTCACTGGCTGGTAACGCAGTCCAGGCG
>JBEBGB010000302.1:0-6025 GCA_040081675.1 Vicinamibacterales bacterium | reverse complement strand
GACTGAGGCCGCCGCCGGACATTCAACTCAGGCCACGCACTTACTCGGTCGCGAGTCGCCTTGGCGCCACGCCTTCCGCAAACGCCGCGGAGCCGTCCAGGATCACGGATGCATCCATCCCACCCTGGTGAACGTATGCCTCCTCGCCGTGCATCGAGAGGTCGAGTCCAATGCCCTGGTCGTCGGTGTTGGCAAGGAGCGGGAACACGAGTCCTACGAGCTTGAGCAGAACAAAGCTCATGACGCCGCTGTACACCGCCGCAGAGGCAATCGCGGCCAACTGAATGCCGACCTGTCCCGGGTTGCCGAACAGCAGACCATCGGCCACTCCGTTCAGGGCCTTCTGTGCGAAGACGCCGGTCAGCAGTGCGCCGACGGTGCCGCCGACACCGTGGGCAGCGACAACATCCAGCGAGTCGTCGAGACTGGTCTTGTTGCGCCACAGAATCGCGAAGTAGCTCGGGAACGCCGCAATCATGCCGAGTGCAATCGCGCTCATCGGCCCCACAAAGCCGGCTGCGGGCGTCACCGCCACCAGACCAACGACGATGGCCGTACCGGCGCCGACGGCGGTGGTCTTCTGCAGGCGAACCATGTCGAGCAAGCTCCACGCGACGAGTGTTCCCGCCGGAGCGAGCATGGTCGTGGTGAAGGCGAGCGCCGCGATGCCGTTGGCCGCGAGAGCACTGCCGGCGTTGAACCCGAACCATCCGAACCACAGAAGTCCGGTGCCGAGCAGCGTGAACGGCACGTTGTGCGGCGCCAGCGCCACCTTCTTGTAATCGCGCCGGGGACCGATGACGAGCGCCGCGACAAATGCCGCTGCAGCGGCGTTCACGTGAACGACCGTGCCGCCGGCGAAGTCGAGCGCGCCCATCTTCGCGAGGAACCCGCCGCCCCACACCCAGTGCGCGACCGGGCTATAGACGACAACCGCCCACAGCGAGATGAAGGCCACATAGGCGGGGAATCGCATGCGTTCGACAATCGCACCTGAAATGAGCGCCGCCGTGATGATGCAGAACGTACCCTGGTAGCACATGAAGAGCAGGTGCGGGATCGTGCCCTGCGCCTCGAGTCCCACGCCGTGCAGCATGAACCTGGACGTGTCGCCGATCCAGTTGTTGCCCGTCGCGAACGACAGCGAGTACCCAATCACCGCCCACAGCACGCCGACGAACCCCAATGAGATGAAACTCATCATCATGGTGTTCAGGGCGTTCTTCGGGCGGACCAACCCGCCGTAGAAGAACGCCAGGGCCGGCGTCATGAGTAACACCAGCGCGGTGGAAACCAACATCCAAGCGGTATCTGCCTGATTCATCGATACACCTCGTCGCGGAGCCTGCCGCGCAGACCTGAGTTATGTGCCTGTTTGCCTTCGAGTGGCCGTCAGACACTTTCGCAAAGCCGATGCCGGACACTCCAACGCGCTGGACCAGGGGACTCGTAAATTTTCCGGTGTTTTTTGCTCGGTGGTGAGTTCGCGTCGAAGCTGGCAACCTACATATTTGTCGACGATGACTTCGTGGCGACCTAAATGTATGGAGTGGTTTGATGGGAACCCTTTCTTCAGCCGCCGCCGGGCCAGGGCAATGGACTTCGCTGCACCGGTGGTGGTCGTCACGGCACGTGTGGCCCTTCCCCGCCAGCGCCGACCGGCAGACACGAATGTAGTGACCTGACTTCGCTACGACAACTTTGTCAGCAACACGACGACGACACACCGACCCGCGCGGTTGACTGAGCGTGGGGACGGCGATAAGGTCGATCACGTTGCATGCCGCCGCCGCACACGGCGTGGCTGCCTGCCTCGGACGTCCGTCGTGGCCGCCCATGTTCGTCACAGGGAGGGTCCTCATGGTTGACGCGCCAGAACAGATGCGAGACGAAGCGGACTACGAAATCGTCAAGCCGCCAATTGACGACTCGCAATCGTCTTCGCCGAAGAGTCCGCTCGGATGGTGGGTTGTGGCGCTCGGGCTTGTCGTGGTTACCGTCGCGGCCTACTTCTGGTGGAATCGGCAACAGCCGGCTCCGGTGTCAACGGCTGCAGCAGATGTCGCGGCGCCGGCCGAGGCGCCGAAGCCAGCACAAGCGCTCGGTGGCGACGCGGTGCCCATCGACCTGCCTCCACTGGACCAGACCGATGCGTTGGTTCGGAGGCTCCTGGCGGCGCTCAGCTCGCATCCGCGGGTCGCGGCCTGGCTGACCACCAACAGCCTCGTCCGCAACTTCACCGTGGTCGTGGCCAACATCGCTGACGGCGACACGCCGACCAAGCACCTGGCGGCACTCAAGCCCTCGTCCTCATTCACCTTCATCGCACGCGGAGACGACAGGCGAATCGATCCGCGAAGCTACGAGCGGTACGACGGTCTGGCTGCGGCAGCCACGTCGATTGATCCGGCGGGTGCAGCGCGCCTGTATTCCGCCCTCAAGCCGCGAATCGAGGAGGCCTATCGTGAGCTCGGACAGCCCGACACGCCCTTCGACCGCACGCTCGAACGGGCGATTGTGCAGTTGCTCGAAACACCCGTCGTCGAGGGCACCCCGCGCCTCATGATTCGGGGCGGCACGGGCTACGCGTATGTCAATCCTGGTCTCGAACGACTGACTGCGGCACAGAAGCAGCTGCTGCGAACCGGTCCCGCAAACGTGCAGAAGATTCAGGGGTCCCTTCGCGCAATCGCGTTGGCCATGGGTATTCCAGCGTCGCGCTTGCCAGCAACGAGAACCGTGCGAGAGCAAGGTTGAGATCGCGACTCCGCCCCTGGCGTTAGCTCGGGCCCCTGGAACCACGGCGGCGCCGCAGTTCGCCGGGCAGCACGTGGTAGACCTGAAATCTGGAATTCTGATAGGCGAGGGCGAACCGATCTGGATAACGCTCCGGCAGCGAGTTGGCGACTTGCTGTGGCCTGTCGGAGACCGCACCCAGCTGACGAATCAGATGCGTGATGCCTTCATCCGCAAACGCGCGCATCTGTCCTCGCGCCGATCGCTCCAAGTTGCCCATGCTGGGGACGCCGGTTTCGAGCGTCACCACGCGAGGGTTGAAGACAACGACGCGGATGGGTGTTGCGCGCTGCGCGTCACGGAGCCATGAAAAAAGGGCCTCTCCGTCCGGAGTGCCGACAAGCGTGTCCGGTCTTGCACGCGTCATTTCTGTGCCGAGTGCAGCTGTGGCCACCACCGCGAGGATGGCAACAGCCACACCTCTTGCGGGCAGCGAGGGCCAGAAGCGTTGCAGCGACTGGAGTACGTGCGTGAGGCCGACGGCAAGCGCGCAGGCGGCCACGGGATACAGCGGCCAGAGGTAACGCTCCTCGCCAACCGGAGCGATGACGAGCATCAGGACATACAGGGTGCACCCGACCGCCAGAAAGCTCCTGTAGGCGTGTCTGGTCATGTGGGCGAGCCCAACGAGGCTCACGATTGCCCCGAGGAGGTAGTACGCCCGGTTGATGAACAGATACGGCGTTGGACGGAGCATGGCCACGACGAGCGATGGGCCGTACTCTCGCGAGATCATCTCGAGGTTCGCCGTGACACCGCGCCAGCCAGTCAACAACGACAACAAATCGCCCACCTGCAGGCCGGCCAGGAGGAATCCAACGCCTCCCAGGGTCCACAAGACAAGTGGGATCGCTGCACGGCCACCATGCTTCGGCCACCGTGCCAGTACGCACAACAAGAACGCGCCAATAAGTGCGACGCCCGCCATGCGGTATGACAGCACGCCTCCGCCAAGCAACGTGACCGTCACGATGCGCCGCCAGCTCCAAGGCGTCGTCAAATCGACGGCCAGGATCATCCCCCAGGCCAGCGCCGCAAAACCTGGATCGGAGATGGGATCGAGCAGGCCCCAGTGCGACTCGATCACAAACGCCGCGAAGCCCGCGCCGACGGCCGCCTGCCAGGGCTCGACGAACGCAGCCAGTCGACGCCATGCGAGATAGGCGAACGCCAGCGTGCTTCCGATCATGAGGAGCCGAAACAGCGGGCTGTGGATGCCGGCGACAGCGACGATCGGCACAAGTGTCAGCGGCAGTCCTGGTGGATATGCGCGCGGTCCGAGACTCCACGCATCGCGGTGGAAGATGTACCCGGTGTCGGAGTACGGACGGCCCTCGATGATGGCCTTGGCATGCAGCAGGTACTGCGCGTAGTCGCCGTCCAGAGCCGGCGGCCCCCAGCTCCATTGATGCACGGCGAGCGCCGCAAACGGAATCAGGAAGGCGAACAACCAGACCAGGCCGCGTTGTGACGTGTTGCTGCTGGCACTCGACGCCATAGGGTCAGGCACCTGCCGGCCGAGAGGATGGCTGAGGCGAAAGTGAGCCGGAGCAACCAGGGTCCCATGCGGTTGCCGGCAGGCCGCCCGGAAGCTTCCATCCGACTCTCGACGCAGCGTACAGCGCCGTGCCGATCACAAACGAGAGCCCGTTGGCCAGGTGGTGAACGATGTGGGCGAGAACGGCCCGTAGCGCGAACAGCACGCCTCGCTGGGTCGCGAGCCACCTGTAGTAGTGCGCGTTGAGACCCACGAGCGCCAGCAGGGTCGTGGCCGCCACGACGCCGGCCACACGCGAGAACGGGAGCGCCACCAGAGACGCCAGCAACAGGTAGGCGCAGACCACCGACAGTCGCAGCGCGGCGCTGAGATTCAGGCGGTTCTTCGGCACGCCAGCACGATGGATCAGCTGAGTCCACGGAATTCCGCGCGCCGTGATATCGGTCATCACACTCGATCGCAGTGTCCATCGCTTGAGATGCGTGCCTCGAAACTGCGGTGCCAGCATCAGACGGTGTCCGAGCGCGACGATACGACAACCCAGATCGATATCCTCAATCGAAGGCCGTCGGAATCGCTCGTCAAATCCACCCACACCTCGAAAGACCGCTGTGCGTATGGCTCCCAGTCCCGCCCAGAACGTCGAGGCCTCTCCGGCGCCGATCTCGTGGACATAGGCGTGGGACAGATTCTTGAACTGGGACGTGAAATTCTGCTCCGGCGGGTTCAGGTCGTAGGCACCGAACACGCCCGATACCTCGGGGTGGTCCTCCAGGAATCGGCACATGCCGGGCAGAGCTTCAGGGGCCGGCACCACATCGGTGTCCACGAAGAGCAATACATCGCCGGTGGCGTGGGCGGCAGCTCGGTTGCGCGCGGTTGCTGGTCCGGACGGTCCGGCCACCTCGATGACGGCGGCGTTGTGGGCGGCAGCGAGGGCTCGGCAGTCTTCACGAGCGCCGTCGGCGGCGATCAGGATTTCCGCGGACTGCATGGACTGGCGGGCAGCCGAAAGACTCCGACGCAACTGGCCGATGTTCTGGTGGAAGGGAATGATGATCGTGGCGCGCACATTCACACCGGTAGCGATTCGCCGTTCACAAGTCTTGCCGGGATCACAGCAATCAGCCCGGCGATGCCCGACATTACAGGACTATACTCAGATTAGCTCGACAATATTTGCTCCAGCTCAACTATACTTCGACTGCGTGGCCACCTGGCGGATTGATAGCTGACGATCTCTAAATGGTCTCTGAACCTACAAATAGCGAGCAGTCGGCGCACCAGGGCGTGGCGCGCCTCGCCCCGTCCGACCGCGTCGTTGTCATTGGCGCTGGACCCGCTGGGCTGACTGCCGCCTACATGCTCGCCAAGGCAGGTCACACGAAGGTGACCGTGCTCGAGGCTGACGACATCGTCGGCGGCATCTCCCGAACGGCCCAATACAAAGGCTTCCGGTTCGACATTGGCGGCCACCGTTTCTTTACGAAGATTCGCGTCGTGGACGACCTGTGGCACGAGATTCTGGGTCCGGAGTTCATCGCCGTGCCCCGCCTCTCCCGAATTCATTACAACGGGCGCTTCATCGACTATCCGCTGAAAGCCGCGAACACGCTACGCGCCCTGGGGCCTATCAGCGCGCTGCGGATCCTGGCGAGCTATGTCAAGTGGCACTACCACCCCTACGAGGTCGAGGACAACTTCGAACAGTGGGTCACGAATCGATTCGGC
>JBEBGB010001123.1:0-1477 GCA_040081675.1 Vicinamibacterales bacterium | reverse complement strand
CGTGACTCCACAGCAGGATCTGGGCGCGATCCGCCATGTGCTCGTGCCCGAACGGTCCCGGCGTCACGGTCTCGAGCACCGCGGTTCCATGCTGGCCGGACAGCTCGTATTCGATCTTCAGGGGGACGCCGTAGCCATAGCCCTTGACGTCATGAGCCCCGGCCTCCTGTCCAAGTAGTGAGATGCCGAGGATTCGGGCCGACCCGCCAAAGCGTGCCTCGAGGTACGTTCGAACATTCCCTTCGTCGAGCTGGATCATGCGTGCCCCCCCTTTTTCAGCCGAGAGCGAGGAGAACCCCATTGGCCTGCCGCTCCGACATGCGGCAGCTTCGCGTCCTGTAACGCAAATCCGGCGACGACATTCACGGCACCTCCGAGAACCCGACGGACGCCTCCCGCTACCTGGCTTGAATCGCGTTGATGTAATCCACGATGTTTGCCACGCGAATCCTGTTCATCGTGTCGTTCGGATCGAGTCCCTTGAAGATTGGTCCCCACACCGGCATGTCCTTCGAGCCGTGTGCGGGCGTCAGCTGATCCCGGTCGCCCGTCACGAGAGTCTCGACACGTGCGCGCGGGAACGTCCCGCCGTTGCGGGTCGCGATCGAGGTGAGATCGGGAGGCGCGACTCTCAAGACCGGGACCACAGGACCGCTGCCGCGGCCGTCTCGGCCGTGGCAGCTTGCGCAGTAGAACTCGAACAGATCGCGCCCAGACATCGACGAAATGACCAACGGCGGATTCTGTGAACCCGTCGTCTGAGGGAACGCCGACGACCGATGGAGCCCAGGCCCCGCGCAGACACATGCGACGATGACCCAGGCGAGCGGTGTCTTGGCCGTCATGATGCACTCCGAAGGGAGCTCGCCTCTGCATCGGCGTACGACTGGCCGTTCATGAAGACGTGAGTCACAGTGCTCAGTGACGCAAGAGTGACTCCAACGCCCATCGCGGATCGTCCGACGAAAGCGGGACGGCTACGCGTTGACCTGGAGCCAAGCCAGAGCTCAGCTCGACGCCTTTCGGGTTGGCCGGGCTTACCAATCACATCCGGCAGATGAGCAACTCTCGTTCGTACACCAGCTCCTTCGGCAACGTGGAATGCAGGTCGATGAACAGTTCCTCCTGCCCGATGATCTCGTCGCGCCACGCCCGCCGATCGAATGCCTGCAGCGCCTCGAACTGGTCCTTCGGAAAATCCAGCCCCGTCCACTCGATGTCCTTGTAGCGCGGTACCCACCCGATCGGGGTTTCACTGGCGCGGCCGCCGCCGCGCACACGGTCGAAGATCCACTTCAGAACGCGCATGTTCTCACTGAAGCCCGGCCAGATGAATTTGCCGTCCTTGTCCTTGCGGAACCAATTGACGTGGAAGATGCGAGGCGTCTCGCTGAGCTGACGCTGCATGTTGATCCAGTGGCGGAAATAGTCGCCCATGTTGTAGCCACAGAAGGGCAACATCGCCATCGGATCGCGC
>JBEBGB010001122.1:0-1478 GCA_040081675.1 Vicinamibacterales bacterium | reverse complement strand
AGACGAAGCGCGCTTCCAGCCAGGTGACGTTGTCGGCGCCTATCGGATCAAGCGTGAGCTTGGCCGCGGCGGCATGGGGTACGTGTATCTCGCGACGGACACAAAGCTCGATCGCGATGTCGCGCTCAAGGTGCTGGCCTCGTCGCTCCTGCATGACGCCTCGCAGCGCGAGCGCCTTCGCCGTGAAGCGCGCGCGGCCGCGCTCCTGAGCCATCCGGGAATCTGCACCATCTACGCGCTCGAGGAAATCGGCCGGGAATTCATCATCGTCGCCGAGTACGTCGACGGACAGACCTTGCGCGACGAGATCTCGAGCGGACGTCGACCATCGGGCAGCGACCTGCTCCAAGCGGCTCGCGAGCTTGCAGCGGCGCTGGCTGCGGCTCATGCTCGCGGCATCACACACCGCGACCTCAAGCCCGAGAATGTCATGCGATCGGCGAACGGCTCGCTGAAGATCCTCGACTTTGGTCTGGCGCTGATGGATGTCGGCGCCGACAATTCGGGTTCGCCGAGAGTCACGAACCCCGGCTCGATCGTTGGCACGCCTGCCTACATGGCGCCCGAACAGATCAACCACGGAGTGGTGGACGCACGAACCGACCTCTTCTCGCTTGGTGTCCTGCTCTTTGAATACGCGACAGGGGTCCACCCGTTCGAGGCGGCGTCGCCGATGGGCGTGTGGGCGCGCGTCCTCGAGGGACGCGCGACACAGCTGGACACGCTCCGACAGGATCTTCCCCCGCAGATAGGTCTCATCGTCCAGCGTTGCCTGCACAGGAATCCCTCTGATCGATTTGCAACGGCAAGCGACGTCGTCGTCGTTCTGGCCCAGGAGACGGTGCGGCGACGTGTGGACGGCGCCCGCGTGTTCTGGTGGCGGACGCACTTCAAGGTTGTGCTCGCGCTCTACGTTGTCGCGGCGGTGGCGAGCTGGTTCGTCAACGAGTGGCAGCACGGGCTTGCTGGGCCGACCTTCGCGTTGGTCGCCATGCTGGCGACGGTAGGCGGGATGTTTCGCTCCCATCTGCTGTTCGCCGAGCGTGAACACGACGCGGCGACGTTTCGGCGCGAACTCGTTCGCGCAACGCTGCCGCTCAGCGGCGTGGACCTGATGCTGGCAGCGGCGCTGATCGTGGAGGGCCTGTGGGTGTCTCCCATGCGACCCATTCGAGGTGCGCTTATCAGCGGTCTTGGTTTGGGCATTGCTCTCACGCGTCTCGTGCTCGAACGGTCGACAACGCAGGCGGCGTTCGAGGAAACACCGGGCACAAAATAGATCAGCACCAGCCGCGGTTCGCCGCGCCAACTTCCGATATTCTCTTGTTCGTTTCCGAGCCGTCCAATCTATTGCTCTCGAGGAGCTTCGAGCATGCGCGCCATTGCCATTCGTGAGCCTGGGCCACCGTCCGTACTGATGCCAGTCGAGCGTCCCATCCCGGAGGTTGGCGCTGGCGAAGTGCTGATCAGGGTCGCCG
>JBEBGB010001121.1:0-1478 GCA_040081675.1 Vicinamibacterales bacterium | reverse complement strand
TCGCACCTCATTGGCAGCGGCACGGCGACGGCAGGCATGGTTGCCAAGTTGCGCGCCTGTTCCGACGCCTTGTCCAGCGGAGTCGGCGACGTGCTCATCGTCGACGGCCGCGACGCCGCAGCACTCGAGGCAGCAGTCGCCGCCGAGATGGCACCGGCCACAACCACGAGGCTGGTGCCGGCACCGACGGCCGTCGGACGTCGCTAATCGCACAATTCCACTTTCCGCCGTAACGAGAACACGAGTAAAGTCCGGCGCGAGCCGGCAAGGACATTCCCCAGGCCCGGCGCAGCGCCGGGGGATCGAGCGAAATCATGACGATGGTGGTCGACGACATTCGGGCTTTGGAAGCGCAACACGTTCTTCAGACCTATCGACGTCAACCGGTGACGTTCGTGCGGGGGAAGGGCGTCATGCTGTTCGACACCGAGGGGCGCGAGTACATCGATCTGCTCTCGGGCATTGGCGTCAACGCGCTGGGCCATGCGCACGAGGGCCTGGTCCGTGCGATCACCGAGCAGGCGCAGACCTTGATGCACACGTCGAACCTGTTCTTCCATCCGCTGCAAGGGCAGTTGGCGGCGCGGCTCACGAGCCTCTCCGGGCTCGAGCGGGCGTTCTTCTGCAACAGCGGCACCGAAGCTATCGAGGCGTGCTTGAAATTCGCGCGGCGCTACTGGCACACGCTCGGCGAAACGCGGACCGAGATCGTGGCGCTCGAAGAGTCGTTCCATGGGCGCACGATCGGCGCGCTGTCGGTCACGTCGGACGAACACTATCGGGCGCCGTTCGAGCCGCTGCTGTCGGGCGTCAAGTGGATCACGGCCAACAAGCCGGCGGCCATCCGGGAAGCCGTGACGAAGAACACGGCGGCGGTCATTGTCGAACCGATTCAGGGCGAAGGCGGAGTCCACCCGCTGACGCCGGCATTTGCGGCGGCTGTGAATGAAGCCTGCCAGCGATCGGGTGCGTTGCTCATCGCGGACGAAGTGCAGTCGGGATCTGGACGAACTGGCTATCCCTTCTACTCGGCCGCCATCGGACTCAAGCCACAGTTGATGGCACTCGGCAAGGCACTCGGCGCAGGCGTGCCCGTCGGTGCGGCGCTGGTGAGCGGTGAAGTCGCGACGAAGATCGCGGCGGGCGACCACGGGACGACCTACGGCGGCAATCTGCTTGCTTGTCGTGCGGCGCTCTGCTTCATTGACGAATTGGTCGGCGGCGGCCTGCTCACGCACGTGGGACGGGTCGGAGCGCACTTCGACAAGCGTCTGCGAGAGCTGGCCTCGCGGCACCCCGCTATCCGCGAGGTGCGGGGCGCTGGCGTCATGCGAGGCATCGAACTCGATCGGGATGCGGCAGCCATCGTGCCCGCAGGTTTGAAACACGGAGTCGTGGTGAACCGCACGGCCGAGAACGTCATCCGGCTGTTGCCCCCGTACGTGATTACCGAGACGGAACTCGACGAAGGTCTGGCC
>JBEBGB010001120.1:0-1478 GCA_040081675.1 Vicinamibacterales bacterium | reverse complement strand
CACCCGGCGCCCTCGGCCGGCTCGCGCCGGCCCGCGGGTTCCCGCGCTTCGGGTGTAGCATTCCACTCCGCGCGGCGCGGGTGAACCGAGCCGTTAGACCGACCAAGAAGATCTAGCAGGGTGGGTTTCGTCACGCTCGGACAGACTGCATACTCCGACGGTGTGCCACGCACGAACCTGGCAACCGTGCGACGTCATGCTCCTTTGCCCCATCGTTCTCGAATCGCCAGCGGCTGGTGCGGCTTCGTGGCATCGGCCTGCATCGGCGGCGTGGTGTCGGGCATCATGGCTGTGGCACCAGGCTCCGGTCGCGGCAGACCGTCGTGCGGACGCACCGGCACGCGCGGGGGCTCTGGACGCGCAGTCGACGCACCACGCTCCGGCGTCGGGCCTCGTTCATCGGACTGCCGCCGCGGGCACCATGGGTGGGAGGTGTGCTCGGCTCGCGACAGCGCGTCCGGCGCACGCCATCGGCGGGTCTAACCACCGGCTGCACCAGACGCCGCCGGGGCAGGTATCATCCCGACGTGTGCGGCGCTGGTGAGCCGGCACGTTAGGCGGACCAGAAAACGTTCAGCAGGACACCCACTAGGATGAGAAGTCAAAGCGACGCGGCGCTGCACATCGATGTCGCGTTCGACTTCAGGCGAGACACGCCCGAGGGGAAGGACCCCGACACGCACAGCAAGAGGTTACGCCGCTACCACCAACTGCTGTGGAGCAAGCGGTTGCCTGGCGGCGAGATCTTTGAATTAGAAGAATACGGCAGGTACCTGCGCTACCGGAGCGATCGGTCCGGAGGCACCGGTCTCGTGTTGTCCAGCGATTCGGTAATACCGACGTTCAAGTGGAACGATCAGATCAAGCGACTGATCTCACGCGAGGAGTTGGACGACTTCAGCGCCAAGGGTTACACCATCGGAGGAATGATGATCTTTCCGGCGGAGCAGATCGAGCGCAAGTGGACAATCAACCAGGCGCGTGGTTGCACGAAGGAAATCCGAGATCGATTCGACCTAACGCTGGAGTGCATTCGGCGTAACTACATCAGAGAGGTGAGTCCGTTAGGTGACGTTCTTACGAGGTACACCAGCTTCTTCGACCTGTTCAAGGATTTTCGTGGTTACGTTGAGTTCTTTCTGCTTCAGGATCTCGTCAGCTCCGACTGCTCACGCGTGAGAATTGCGGCACCGTTTGACGACTTCCGAGGGTCGCCGATCCCGGCCACCGCTGAAGATTACCGGACGTACAAGAGTGCGGCCCTCGCCTTTATCGAGGCTCGCAACCAAAGGATTCGGCGTTCACGTGGATGCGCCGCCTAACACGGCTTGCAGCCGTCAGCGGCGAGTGCCATCATGAGCCGCCGCGGCTGAAGCCGAGCGTTAGACCGTCACTCGGAACAAGCCACACACTTCGCGCAGATCAGGCCAGAGCGGCAGACCAAGCGGACAAACAGAGCAAGCCAATGAACACCGAAC
>JBEBGB010001119.1:0-1480 GCA_040081675.1 Vicinamibacterales bacterium | reverse complement strand
ACGTCGTACGGGTACGGACTGTTCTCCAACGAGCTGACCTACGACGACTACGTCGCAATGTTCCACGCCGCCAACGAGCGATGCGACGTGCACTCGCTCGCGCTCATGGAACAACTCTGGAGCGACATCGCCGTCGACCTGCTGGCCTGATCGCCCATCGCTAGGTTCGGCGCATCCAGGGGTGCTCGGCGACGAAGGTGCGCGCGATGTCGCGCCGTGACACGGGACCGAACGTGCGGTTCGTTGCGCGGAAGCCAGCCGACTGGGGCGTGCACGTCGTCGTCGGAACAGTGATGCCGAACAGGTCAATCGCGTTGCGGCCGAGGATGCGGCGCTTCACCTCCGGCGTCAGCGCTGGATAGCCGAACTGTTCTTGGAACGCGGGTGTGATCTCGAACGCGCGGAACGCTGCGATCTGATCCTGCGGCGACCCGTACCAAATGCTGTCCGTCCCCCACAGGATGCGCTCCGGTCCGAACGCGACCAGCAGCTTTCCGAGCACGTGCGCTGCCTCATCGGGATTCCCCATCACTGTGCGCCACGTCGATCCGAGCTCGGCGTACACGTTTCCGCCTGCCCCGATCCCTACGTCGGCGACACTCTTCACAAGTCTGTCGACGCCTCCGCCGTTCGGGTCGTACGCGCCCTCGCTCAATCCACTCTCGTAGCCCGAGTGATACACGAGGAACGCGATGTCGGGGTTGTCCGCCGCCGCCGGGCCAATGTCGACGGGCGACGCGTACGGGTTGCCGCCGGACAGTCCTTTGTGCACGGCCACGATCGGTACGCCCGTGTCTCGAACCGTCTGGAGAAACGCCGCACCGATCTGCATCGCGTTCGGGTCGTGATCGTCGAGGTACCAGCCGCCCGGCGCGTGCGTGTACACCTTCCACGCTGACAGATGATGTGCGGCGGCGACGTCGAACATCGATGCCAAAGCAACATCGAGCGGACCCACGTCCGGCACGGCGTGTCCTTGTATCAGCACGTGCCCATCGCCGCACAGCGCGGCTGCGAGTTCCTTGCCGCGCTCCATCGCATCAATCGACAACGGATCGGCGGCACCGACGACCGGTACGGCCGAGATGATCGCGATCGCCGTGTCGCTACCGCCGAGCACCAGATCGCGCCAGTACTCGGCCGAGAAGCAGTCGATCGCGTCGGCTTCGCCGCACTGACCTTGCGGCAAGTTGGCGCCCCACTCACCCGTCTCGAGGAAGTGAGTCTGCACGTCGACGACGATCTCGACATCGTCGTCCGTGGGCACGGTGGTGGATCCGTGGATAGTCGTCTCGGCCTCCGATGTATCAGTCGCCGCCGTCGACGGCACGGTGAACCGGCCACCGGCCTCTGTGCCCTCCGAGGCCGAGCGTTCATCGCTACACGCCTGCAACGCGATGAGACCCGATGCCATGCCAGCCGATGACAGCAGGAAGTCGCGGCGCGACCATCCGTGGCGACGCGCGTGTTCGTCGGCGCT
>JBEBGB010001118.1:0-1480 GCA_040081675.1 Vicinamibacterales bacterium | reverse complement strand
GTCCAGACCGTCCAGACCGTCCAGACCGTCCAGACCGTCCAGACCGTCCAGACCGTCCAGACCGTCCAGACCATCCCAACCCTGTCACCCCTCCGTGTGACCCTTCGTTCCCGGCAGCAGTGGCAGCGTCGTGCCACCGCCACGCAGAAGACCCGTCTTGACGTAGGTCAGCAGCTTGTCTCGCGTGTCCGCGATATCCAGATTGCGCATCGTCAGCTGACCGATGCGGTCGTTTGGCGTGAACGCCGATTCACCCTTCTCCATGGTCAGGCGTTCGGGTTTGTAGGTGAGGTTCGGACTCGAGGTGTCGAGGATCGAGTAATCGTTTCCACGACGGAGTTCGAGCGTCACCTCGCCCGTGATCGCGCGCGCGACCCAGCGCTGTGCCGTCTCGCGCAGCATGAGCGCTTGAGAGTCGTACCAACGACCTTGGTACAGCAGGCGCCCAAGTCGTCGACCCATGTCGCGGTATTGCTCGATGGTGTCCTCGTTGTGAATGCCGGTCACGAGGCGCTCGTAGGCGATGAAGAGCAGCGCGAGTCCCGGCGCCTCGTAGATGCCGCGGCTCTTCGCCTCGATGATGCGGTTCTCGATCTGGTCGCTCATGCCAAGGCCATGGCGCCCGCCGATGGTGTTGGCGTCGAGCAGCAATTGCACCAGGTCGTCGTAGGTCGTTCCGTTCAGCGCAACCGGCTGTCCCTCTTCGAAGCGCACCGTGACCGTTTCCGGTTTCACGGCCACGTCCTCACGCCAGAAGGCGACGCCCATAATCGGAGCGACGATCTTCATGCCCTTGTCGAGGAACTCGAGGTCCTTCGCTTCGTGCGTGGCGCCGAGGATGTTCGAGTCCGTCGAGTACGCCTTCTCGGTGCTCATCTTGTACTCGAAGCCGCTCTTGACCATGTACTCGGACATTTCCTTGCGTCCGCCCAGTTCGTCGATGAACTGCTGGTCGAGCCACGGCTTGTAGATGCGCAGGCCTGGATTGGCGAGCAGTCCGTACCGATAGAACCGCTCGATGTCGTTGCCCTTGAACGTGCTGCCATCGCCCCAGACGTTCACGTCGTCTTCCTTCATGGCGACGACGAGCATGGTGCCGGTGACGGCGCGTCCAATCGGAGTCGTGTTGAAGTAGGTGACGCCCGCGGTGGAGATGTGGAAGGCGCCCGCTTGCAGCGCGGCGATGCCTTCAGCGACCAACTGCTGACGGCAGTCGATCAGGCGGGCCCGCTCGGCACCGTACAGCAGGGCGCGACGCGGGATGTCGTCGTAGTCGGGCTCGTCTGGCTGACCGAGGTTGGCGGTGTACGCATACGGAATTGCGCCCTTCTCGCGCATCCAGTGCAGCGCGGCACTGGTGTCCAGACCGCCAGAGAACGCAATACCAACCTTATCGCCCGTCGGAACTCGCTGAAGAATGATGGCCATTGCTCGAAATGATAACCGGTCCGCCCGCGAAGCCGGATCCGTCGAGCATGTC
>JBEBGB010001117.1:0-1481 GCA_040081675.1 Vicinamibacterales bacterium | reverse complement strand
CGCCGCTTGGTCCGCTGACGACGTTTCGTGTCGGTGGACCGGCCGAGTGGTTGCTCGAAACCCGGACCTCCGATGAACTGGTGCAAGCCGTCCGCCTCGCCGCCGACGCACATGTTCCCTTTGTGCTCCTTGGCGGCGGATCGAACGTGCTGGTGTCGGATCAGGGTGTCCGCGGACTGGTTATCAGGCCGAGAGGTGGGACGATCGCACGAGTGGACGAGTGCCACCTTCGAGCCGACGCAGCCGTCACGATCAATGGCCTCGTGCGGTGGACGATTACGCACGGTGTCGCCGGCATCGAGGACTGGGCCGGCACGCCAGGCACCGTGGGCGGCGCCGTCTACGGCAACGCTCACTTTGGCGGGCGGTTGATGAGTGAGCTCATCTCGAGTGTCCGCGTGTGCAGCCGGCAGGGCCATGTGTCCGATGTGCCGGTGGCTGCCATGGAGTTTGGCTACGATCGAAGCCGGTTGCAGTCGACCGGCGAGGTGTTGCTCTCGGCAGACTTCGTCGTCTCTCCTGGCGATCCGGCACTCCTGCGCGAAGCGGCGCGTCGCTCGCTGGCCTACCGCAAGCGCACGCAGCCTCTCGAGAAGGCAAGTGCAGGGTGCGTGTTTCAGAACCCAGTCCCAGGCGTAGACAATGTGCCTGAAGGAGTGCCGTGGTCGGCCGGCGCTCTGGTTGACCGCGCAGGCATGAAGGGCGTGTCGTCAGGAGGCGCCCGCGTTTCTCCCACGCACGGAAACTTCATCGTCAATGAAGGTCGTGCAACGGCCACCGATATCAGGCGACTCATCGAGCAGTGCCGAACCGCGGTTCGCGAACGGCACGGCGTCGAGCTTCGTGAGGAGATTGTCTACCTTGGTGAGTTCACCTGACGGTGCCCGATCTCAGCCATCTGCAGTTCCGTATAGCGCAGTAGTCAGTCCTGAGTTTCGAGTTGTGAAGCGCGGTCGACTGACGACTTATTACTCAGAACTGAGAACTGCTTTAGCATTGAGCGACTTCTTATGTCCACACTCCTGATTGAAGGTGGCCGACGCCTGGCCGGCTCCGTCGCTGTTGAAGGCAACAAGAACGCGGCGCTGCCGCTATTGGCAGCCTGCCTGTTGACGACCGAGGAATGCGTGCTTACCAACGTGCCGCGCATCCGCGATGTGGAGGTGATGGCACAACTCCTCATCGACCTCGGCGCCG
The DNA here is from genome assembly GCA_040081675.1 of Vicinamibacterales bacterium. Classification (GTDB taxonomy): domain Bacteria; phylum Acidobacteriota; class Vicinamibacteria; order Vicinamibacterales; family CAVVIG01; genus CAVVIG01. The sequence continues at coordinate 284 of JBEBGB010001117.1, read as the reverse complement.
TCGTTGACGGCATCGGTACCACGACACTGCGCGTGCGATGCCCTGAGGTGGTCAAGGACGAACCCGACGGGACCCTGGTTGGTCGACTCCGCGGGTCGGTGCTGCTCCTCGGACCGCTGCTCGCGCGACGAGGGCGCGCCCGACTCGCGCCGCCTGGAGGCGACTTTCCAGCACGCCGTACGATTACCACGCACCTCGAAGCGCTCATCGGCATGGGCGCGCGTGTGCTGGATGGTCCCGACCACATCATCGAGTGTCCGGGTGGATTGCAGCCTACGTCGATC
>JBEBGB010000301.1:0-6049 GCA_040081675.1 Vicinamibacterales bacterium | reverse complement strand
TCGCCGTCAAGCGCCAGCGCCTCTCGAGCGGCGACCAGGCCTCCACCAGCAGCTGCCGCCATCTGCAGAATCTGTCGCCGGGTCGGTTTGCCGTGCGTCATCAGCCCACCTCCGGCGCGATTCTACAGTGCCAGGCGGCTCGTTGGGTCACTTCACGCCTGTTGTTGCGCCGCACGCGGTATGCTGGCGCACGTCGAATCCGGAACATGAACCGGATCGGAAGAGGGGGCTTCGTGTCTGGATTACGAATGGGCATTGCGGGAGCGATCCTGCTCGCGGCGACAGTCACACTTCCGCCGGGCGCCGACGCTCAGGATCTCGTCGTGAAGAGCGCGCGTGTCGTGCTGTCGGCGGCGGATCCGACCGACGCCAGGGTGGTTGGTGTGATCAGCAACCCTTCCATGTACTCGACGTACCTGGTGTCGGCCTCATCGGACGCGGCCGAGCGCGTGGAGCTGCGCGATGCACGCAAGCGCGACGCCCGTGTCCAGGAGGTGGAGGTCCCCGCCTTCGGTGTCCTCGAGCTCGAGGCGAAAGGGCTGTACCTGAAGCTGGTGAGTCCCAAGCGCGCGCTGCGCCCCGGCGACCGGGTCGAGGTGGTGCTCTCGAACGAGGCTCAGGTCAAGACCCGCTTGACCGCCGTGGTGTCTCGGCCGTGACATCGCGCTCCATCTGCGGGAACACCATGGACATGAGCCAGATCAACGTCGCGATGATCAGCGCCAGCATGCCCCACCGTATCGCCGGGGCAAGCAGCCTCTGGTCGAACACGGGCAGCCCCAGCTGGGCGTTGAAGAGACTGAGCTGCATCCCGCGATCGATCGTCCAGTGCCACGCTGTGTGCGCCACATAGCCCGATAGGAGAATCGTACCCGCGCGCTCGGGGACTCCTCGGTTGAACAGGAACGACAAGACCCCGACGAGCACCACGATCACCAGAAGTTGGCCAAGCTCCACTCCGAGGTTGAACGCCAGCAGCGACGTCAACAAGTGCCCGCCAGCAAACTGGAGCGTCTCACGCAGCGCGAATGAGAAGCCGAAGCCGTGCACCAGTCCGAACAGGAAGGTGACGAGCCAGCGCCGCTTCGGCGTCACTCCCAGTACGTTTTCGCTCGCCATGTAGACAATCGACGCGGCGATGAGCGTTTCGATGAGTGGAGGGAACCACGCCGCACCTGGCGCGACATTGAAGGCCGAGGAAATGAGGGTGACCGAGTGCGCGATGGTGAACGACGTCACGATCGCGACCAGCGCACGAAAGCGGCGGATTGGGATGACCAGGCAGGCGAGAAAGAGCAGGTGGTCGATCCCGTCGAGGATGTGCTCGAAGCCGAGTCCCACGAACCGAAAAACCGCCTGGCTCCAGCCGGGGTCGAGACTCACCAGCCCCGGATTGCCGCGGTAGTCGAATGCCCGCACTGTGCCGTCCGGTAACACGAACCGCAGGACCGTCTGCGTCCGTATGCCGAGACGTGCCAGCGTCGCGTTCAGTGAGAACGCGGACTGATCGGATTTGATCGGGTACTCGAAGAGCATGTCCAGCACCACCTGCTGCCAGACGATCTCGGTGGTGTCCGCCAGCCTCGGCCCCAGCACGTGTGCGAGCGCCTGGTCATACTCGGCAAACGATCGGTCGGAAGGGAGCGAGGCCCGGACCGCGACGAGTTGCTGCCCTTGCAGCCGCTCATCGTTCTCGTAGATATCGATGTCGGTGGCCACCCACTGCATCGCCGCTCGCCTGAGCGTTTCGTCAGCCTGGGGAATTTCGAGATATCCCGGTCCGCGCTGAGGGAACTCGATGTCCTGTATGGCGACGAGGGGAAGCCGGACCAGTGCCCGCAACCGATTACCCTCGGGCTTGACCAGGACCTGCACGACGATGTCGGTCGGAATGTCGTGGGCGAACGGCGTCGATGTCCAGCTGAGGACCATGATGAAGGCGCAGAGGCAGGCCAGCCATGAAGCGGGGCGGCTTCGGACGCCGGCGGTGCGGACACAGCCCAGAAAACGGCACAGTGGAATCAATCGCTGCATACGGGCGGGTTGTGCCATATACTCTCTGCCTTCGAAGGACCGATTTACGGTTTCCTTCTGCGGCCTTCGACTCCGTCAACGACTCGGGAGCATCCAAGATGAACCGGACGCGCAACCTTATCATCGGACTGTCACTGCTCGCGACCTCGGTCGCGTGCGGCGCTGGACAACCAGCGGCCACCGAAACCGCTGGCAGTAACGCCGCCAGCAGCACCTTGAGCACGGACATGACGGCCGAGGGCCTGGTCCCGATGTTCGAGGTGGACCCGCTCTTTCCAAAGAACCTTCCCAACCACTGGCTGATGGGACCAACCATCGGCGTCGATGTGGATTCAACCGATACGATCTGGATCGTCCATCGCAACACACCGGACCAGTTCGTTGCCGCGACCGAGATCGGTCTCGTGCAGAACCCGCCGCTGAGCGAGTGCTGCGCTCCTGGGCCGCCCGTGCTGGCCTTCGATCAGAAGGGGAACCTGGTCAAGAGCTGGGGCGGACCCGGCACCGAGACCGGAGGCTACACGTGGCCATCCTCCAACCACGGCATCACCATCGATCCCATGGACAACGTGTGGATCGGCGGCAACGGCCCGGGCGATTCTCACATCCTGAAGTTCACCAAGGACGGCAAGTTCCTGGCGCAGTACGGCAAACCCGACGCGCGTAAGACCGGCGAAAAGGGTGGTCAGCCCATCTACACAAGGAACAGCCACGACAAGGAAAACTTTGGCCGCGTCGCCAAGATCAGCTTCGATGCCGGCGCGAACGAAGCCTATATCTCCGACGGCTACTTCAACCGCCGCGTCGCCGTTCTCGACTTGGCCTCGGGTGCCATGAAGAGGTACTGGGGCGCCTTCGGCAAACCGCCAGAAGACGGCGAGTTGCCCAGATACGTGGCGGGTGAACCGTCGCAGCAAACCTTCCGAGGTCCTGTGCACTGCGCGGAGATCGCCAAAGACGGATTGGTCTACGTGTGCGACCGGAACGCCGACCGCATCCAGGTCTTCCAGAAGGATGGCAAGTTCGTCAGCGAACACCTGATCAATTCGAAGACGTTGTCGCAGGGTTCAACGTGGGACATCGACTTCTCCCACGACCCGGCCCAGCGCTTCATCTATCTGGCCGACGGCCAGAACATGAAGGTCTACATCATCGAGCGCAAGACGATGAAGGTGCTCACGGCCTTCGGAGACGGTGGTCGCCAGCCCGGGATGTTCTTCGCGGTGCACAGCATCGCCGTCGACAGCCACGGCAACATCTACACGACCGAGACCTACGAGGGTTCCCGTCTCCAGCGCTTCATCTACAAGGGGATGGGTCCGGTGCCTGCGGGCGCCGAAGGCGAGAAGAGCCAGGGCGTGCTCTGGCCAGCCGATAAGCGCTAGAGCCTATCGACGGGGTTCGCGCTACCGGCCACGGCTGGTCGCGTGACCTACTACAGCGACACACAACGAACGCCCGGCGACGACGAGGTCGCCGGGCGTTTTTGTGTGTGTGTGGATCGACATTCGTCGGTACGCGGGCTCTGCACGCGGCCGAACTCCTTGACTTGCTATGCTACCGCCGGAGATTCCATGACCCTTGCCGTCCTCTCCGTAGCCGCGCTCGCCATTGCCGTGCTGGTCAGCTGTGTCACCACTATCAACGTCGGTGTCCTCGCCATCGCGATGGCCTGGATCGTGGGCGTGTATATCGGCCACATGCCGGTCAACACCGTGATTGCCGGCTTCCCCACGCCGTTGTTTCTGACGTTGACGGGGATGACGCTGCTGTTCTCCCTCGCGCAGTGCAACGGCACGCTCGACAAGCTCGCCCATCATGCGGTCCGCATCTGCCGGGGCAACCGCGGCGTCGTGCCGATCATGTTCTTCGTACTCGCGGCGGCGATTGCGTCGATGGGACCCGGCAATATCGCCACGGCCGCGCTGCTCGCGCCGATGGCCATGAGCACCGCATCGAGCGCCGGCATCCCGCTGTTCCTCATGGCTATCATGGTAGGCAACGGGGCGAACGCTGGGTCGCTGTCGCCGTTTGCGCCCACGGGAATCATCGTGAACGGCCTCATGTCGCGAATGGATCTTGGCGGGCACGAGACCCAGACTTATCTCGCCAACCTGGCGGCGCACGCGACAGTTGCCTTCGGAGGCTACTTCCTCTTTGGCGGGTGGAAGCTGTTTGGAGCGGCGGCGCCCTCCCATGCGACGGCCGCTGCCGCAGACACGTCGACCGCGAATCAACCCTTCGAGAGGCGTCAGTGGGCCACGCTGGCCGTGATTGCCACGTTGCTGGTCGGCGTCATGGTCTTCGAGGTCAACGTCGGCTTTGCCGCGTTCGCCGGCTCGGTCGTGCTGGTCTTGACGGGATGCGCGGACGATCGCGAAGCGGTGAAGCGAATGCCATGGCGCGTCATTCTGATGGTCACAGGCGTGACCGTGCTGATTGCGATCCTGGAAAAAGCGCAGGGCATCGACCTGCTCGTGTCCCTGGTCGCCCGGATCTCGACCGCCAACACCGTGACGGCCGTCGTGGCCTTCATCGTGGGTGGCATCTCGGTCTACAGCAGCACGTCCGGTGTGGTGTTGCCCGCGTTTCTGCCGATGGTGCCTGGTCTCGCTCGAGAATTCGCCGGAGTCGACCCGCTCAACATTGCCAACGCGATGAACATCGGCGGGCACCTGGTCGACGTCTCGCCGCTGTCGACCATCGGTGCGCTCTGCATCGCAGGCGCGGCCAGCGAGCAGAGTCGAACCTTGTTCAATCAACTGCTTGCCTGGGGGCTGTCGATGGCGGTCGTCGCCGGGATCTTGAGCTACGTCATTTTCTGACCGCCCCGGTCCCGACGTGCGGTAACCGAGCCGCGCCGTGAACGCATCATCGCAGCACGTCGCTCTTCTCGGCCTGGGCGATCAGCTTGTCGGCGTCGTCCTGCAGCAGGAACCGGTCGGCTACCAGGCGCGCAGCGGCAGTCTTGACACGCGCGACGTAGGCGTCGTGGGTGCCGTAGCGCTCCTCGAGGGAGAGTCGAGGGTCGCCTTTGGCGAGCCGTTCGGCCTTCGTCGTAGCGAAGGGAATGTAGCCGCCGCCGAGCGACTGGATGTGTCCCTTGAAGAACCCGGTGGCGATGGGGTTCCACCCGGTGTACGTGCCAAGGGGCGCCTCGAGCAGCACGCTGCGGACGCCCGCCACTTCGTTGCCGTCCCCGTCCACCCGCGGCACCAGCATCGGCAACGTTTGTCGAACGACGGGAGGCTGTGCCGAGATGACACCCGACGTATCGGCGTCATGAAAGCCAGGACCGAATTCGTATTCGTAGAACGGCACCAGCACGTCGTCGGGAAGCGGCTGGCCCGGCACGAGTGGGAAACCAGTTGCTGCCGCCGTTGGCGCGACCAGATCGCCCTTGTCGAGACGCGGATATCGGCTGGGCGGCGGTGGCGCGTCACGCACGACCCAGTCGACGAGCGCCTTCATCAGGGCACGGTTGGTTTCCGCCGACGAGTTCGGATTACCGGCGAGCATGCAACACGCGTCAGGCGTGCCCTTCACGCTGAAGCCGCCCGCGCCGCCACCGTGCCGCACGCTCGGCGAATAGTACCGACGCACATTGGCCGGGAGCGGAATATCACGATCGGCGCGAGTGCCAACCAGATTGGGCGAGATACGCAACGAGTAGAACTCCGCGGACCCGAACGTCTCGACGATCTTCGGACACGTGTCCGTGGCTCGGCATCGCGACAGCAGACTCGACGAGGGACGGCCACGTGCCGTATCGGTGTAGTCGTCCCACCACAACACACCCTCGCTGCCGGGCTCGAACATCTCGGCCGCGCCGCTCGGCGCCGCGAAACGAATGTTCATGGCCAGTTGACGCGCAGCGATGTTCGGATTCATGCCGTCGAACACGCGCCGGCCGCGTTCGTCCTGGTTGAAGCCCAGATGCAGGAAGCTGCGCAGGTAATTGCCCGACTGTGAGTTGCCCTGGGCAATTGTGTGGTGAATGGTCGCGCCGAGCGGA
>JBEBGB010001116.1:0-1484 GCA_040081675.1 Vicinamibacterales bacterium | reverse complement strand
GTCGACGGCATCGACGTGATGCGCCTCAACATGGCACACGGCACCAGCGAATGGGTCGCGTCGCTTGTCGGGCGGATTCGCGAGGTGTCTGCCGAGGTCTCCAGACACGTCGCGGTCATGATGGACGTGAAGGGACCGGAGATCCGCACCGGCGTCGTGGCAGGTCCAATCGAGCTCGAACCCGGAGACGTCCTCGAGCTGTTTACGGATTCGCCGTCCGAGGGTTTTCGGGGCGCAAGTGTCGAGGTCAACTATCCAGGTCTTCCCGCCGACGTGATCGTCGGCGCCACCATCCTGATCGATAGTGGTTTGATCCGTCTCGAGATCACCGACAAGGACGCGACGCACGTCCGGTGTAGGGTCCTGACCAGGGGCACGCTGGGTTCGCGCCGCCACATCAACCTGCCCGGCGTCGAAGTGAACCTCCCCGCGCTCACGGAGAAGGACGAGCGGGACGTCCGCGCCGGCGTTGCCGCCGGTGTCGACTTCTACGCTCTTTCGTTCGTCAGGCGCAGCGAAGACATCCTCGTCCTGCGCGCGCTGCTGGATACGCTTGGCTCGAAGGCCCGAATCATCGCCAAGATCGAAGACCAGTCTGGCTTGCGTAATCTCGACGCGATCGTGCGCGTCGCAGACGCCGTGATGGTGGCTCGCGGAGATCTCGGGATTGAAATCGAGTACCACGTGCTGCCCCTCGTCCAGCGGCGCATCGTCGACACGTGCCTCTCTGAGGGCAAGCCAGTCATCATTGCCACGCACCTGCTCGAGTCGATGATCTTCGCGCCGATGCCGACGCGAGCAGAGATCTCGGACGTCTCGAACGCCGTCCGCGAACGCGCTGACGCCGTAATGCTCTCCGGCGAGACCACGACCGGGGCGTATCCGCTTGAATGCGTCAAGGTGCTGAAGAACATCATCGGCAGCACCGAGCCGAGTGAAACGCGCGGCCTCAACGAGTCCATTCGTCTCGTCGAGCCGAAGGCCAAGATGCTGCGCTCGGCGGCGGTTCTTGCTCAGGAGTTGGGAAACTCCGGCATCGTCGTCTTTACCCGCAGCGGCTTTCTTGCGTACACGCTTGCGGCGCTTCGCGCCGTCGGCGTTCCCATCTACGCATTTACGGATGATGAAGCGCTGTTCCGGCAGATGCTGCTGCCATGGGGCGTCGAACCCTTCCTCATGGCTTTCAACCAGGATCCCGAAGACACTATCCTGGATGCTCTCCAGTATCTGAAGCGACGACACTGGTGTGAGAGGGGCACGTGGCTGGTGGTCATCACCAACGTGCTGGCCCACGACAAGGTGGTCGATACGCTGCAACTCCGACAGGTGGACTGATGTGCAGTGTGACGGCGCGACGCGCCCAGCGCCTATCGCCCAGCGCCCATCGCCTGGACTGCGTTACCAGCCAGTGAGGAGGAGATCGGTGTCTGGACGAAAGCTGCGTCTGCTCCTGGTGTTGGTCACACTGAACCTGGTCCAGGCGC
>JBEBGB010000300.1:0-6058 GCA_040081675.1 Vicinamibacterales bacterium | reverse complement strand
GACGGAAAGTCCGCAACACCTTCGTACTGCAGCGTCCTCGGATCGCCGTCGCGCCATCCACCAATCACAAGCGCGATTCGCGAGTTGTTTCGCAGGTTCACGAACTTGCGGGTCGACGCCACGGTGTCGAACACCACCTCGAGGAGATCGGTGACACCGATGCCAATCAGCGCGGCTTGGGGCGCACCAGCATCAGCAACCGTCGCTTCGACCGCCCAACGCTGCGATTTAATGAAGTCGAGAAATAGGGTCGTGTCCATGGTGGTCAACCTTCGCGTTCGAGGCGGGCAATGAGTGTCGTACGCTGGCCCGAGACCGCCACGTGTTCAGGGAACCTGGGGTTGGGCGCACCTCTATATAGCCCGCTGTTGATGTTCAGCGGACGATACAACACGCGCCGCCCGGGGCAGCCCTTCTTCGAGTAATCTCTTCTGCTGTGTCTGCGCGCCGCGGCGTTGTCCTGGCTGTCTCGTTGTGTCTCCAATGTGCGTTCGGCGTCTTGCAGGCAGTGGGTCTGCAGGCTCAAACACCCGCTCGGACTCGACCGACGCGCGTCGTTGCCGACAACCCACCGCCACCCGTTGCTCCAGAAGTCATCAACCGCGTCGGCGGGCGAGCAACCGTCCGCGCGGTCAAACTCACCGAGCCATTGAAGATCGACGGCAGGCTCGACGAGACGGTGTATCGGACCGTGCCTGCCATCACCGACTTCATCCAGAATGTGCCGGCCGAAGGCGCGATCTCGACCGAACGCACCGAAGCGTGGATTCTCTACGACGACTCCAACATCTACATCGTCGGGCGCTGCTGGGACTCTGCGCCGCCGGCGAGGTGGGTCGCAAACGAGCTTCGACGCGACACCAATCAACTTCGTCAGAACGATCACTTCGGCGCGCTGCTCGACACCTTTCACGATCGACGCAACGGCTTCTTCTTCTATGTGAACCCGCTCGGGGCGCGAGCCGATACCGCGGTCACCGACGAGGGCAACAACAACTCCGACTGGAATCCCGTGTGGGAAGCGCGCACGGCGAGGTTCGATGGCGGATGGACCGCCGAACTCGCGATTCCGTTCAAGTCGCTCCGCTACGTCTCGGGCGTCGACCAGATCTGGGGTGTGCAGCTGCGACGGTCGATTCGTCGCAAGAACGAGTGGACGCATCTGACGGCGCTACCCGCTGCCGACGGAGGGCCGTCGGCGCTGACTCGCGTGTCGGCGGCGGCCACACTGGTCGGTCTCGATCTGCCGTCTGCCGGTAAGAATGTGGAGATCAAGCCCTACGCCATCTCGAGCCTCACGACCGACCGTCTGCACGCTCCGCCGTTGACCCGCGACCCGTCCGGCGACGTCGGCGTCGACGCGAAGTACGGGGTCACGGCAAACCTGACAGCCGACGTCACCGTGAATACCGACTTCGCCCAGGTCGAGGCGGACGAACAGCAGGTCAACCTCACCCGCTTCAGTCTGGTGTTGCCCGAGAAGCGCGATTTCTTTCTCGAAGGCCGCGGCGTCTTCGACTTCGCGAGATGGGCCGGGAGCGGCAGCGCCACGACCTCGACGACGCCGTCGCTGTTCTACAGCCGTCGAATTGGCTTGAACGCCTCGCGCATCGTGCCGATCCAGGTGGGCGGACGACTCACCGGCAAGGCGGGTCGCTACGGAATTGGCCTGATGAACATTCAAGCAGGCGAGGAGAGTACGTCGAGCACACCGGCGACAAACTTCACCGTCGTTCGCGTCAAACGCGACATCCTGCGTCGAAGTTCCATCGGTGCGATTTTCACGAACCGCTCCCGCACGGCGACCGGCGTCGGCACCAATCAAGCGATGGGCGTCGATGCCGCGATCAGCCTCTACGAAAACGTCAACGTCAATGCCTACTACGCGGCGACCGCCACCGACGGCGTGAAGGGCGACAACAAGAGCTATCAGGGCCGCTTCGAGTACGGAGGCGACAGGTACGGAGCGCGTGCGGAGTACCTCGTGGTCGGCGATCACTTCAATCCCGAGGTCGGCTTCGTGCGGCGTGACAACTTCGCGCGAACCTTCGGGTCGCTTCGCTTCAGCCCGCGACCCAGGAAAAGCAAGGTCGTGCGCAAGTACACCTACGAAGGCACGCTCGAGTATCTCGAGAACGGCGCCGGCTCGCTCGAGACTCGGAACCAGAGCGGGCGCTTCAACGTGGAGCTGCAGAACAGCGACCAGTTCACCGTGCAGGTGACGAGCGAATACGAACTGTTGCTGCGGCCCTTCGTCGTGTCCCGTGGTGTCTCGATTCCGACGGGCGGCTATCAGTTCACCGACTCGCTCGTGTCCTATCAGCTCGGACAGCAACGGCGCGTGTCGGGCCAGTTCTCGCTGCAGCAGGGCCATTTCTACGACGGCACGTTGACCGCGATTGGCTACAGTGGCGCACGTGTGTCGGTGGTGACGCGCTTCTCGGTCGAGCCGAGCGTCTCAATCAACCGCGTCGCACTGCCCGAAGGGCGCTTCACGACCACCGTGCTGCGCGCCCGCTCGGACTACGGCTTCTCACCGTTGATGTTTGCGAGTGCGCTCGTGCAGTACAGCTCCAGCGACCACACCTTCAGCAGCAACCTCCGATTCCGGTGGGAGTATCACGCCGGCAGTGAGTTGTTCGTCGTGTACACCGACGAACACGACACACTCGGGCCGGGTGCCCCAGCGCTGAGGAACCGGGCATTCGTCGTGAAGGTGAATCGGCTCCTGCGCTTCTGAGGTTCCGAGCGCGAACCTTCTCGCAACATCGCGAGCGATCCTTGGCGTGTCGGGTTCCCGCGGGTCAGCGGTTGTCTCCGTCGATCAGGCCGCCCAGCGCACCAAGGATCGACCCCTCTTCGCGGCCGCCTCCAACCGCTCGAGGCACCGCTGCGACGATTCGGTTCGCCAGACGACTGAGCGGGAGCGACTGCAACCATACGCGACCCGGTCCTCGCAGGGTGGCAAAGAAGAGCCCCTCGCCCCCGAAGATCGCCGACTTGATCTTGCCCACGTACTGGATGTCGTAATTGACCGAGGGTTGAAAAGCGACGATGCAGCCCGTGTCGACGCGGATGAGTTCGCCCGCGGCCAGGGTCCGCTCGAGCAGCGTGCCGCCCGCGTGGACAAACGCCCAACCGTCGCCCTGCAGGCGCTGCATGATGAAGCCTTCGCCCCCGAAGAAACCCACGCCGAGCTTGCGCTGGAACGCGATGCCGATGCTGACGCCTTTCGCAGCGGCGAGGAATGAGTCCTTCTGCGCGATCAGCTCGCCGCCGAGTTCCGACAGATGGATGGCGATGATCTTTCCGGGATACGGCGCCCCGAACGCGACCCGCTTCTTCTGAGTGCTTCGATTCAGAAAGACGGTCATGAACAGCGACTCGCCGGTCAGCAGCCGCTTGCCGGCACCCATAAGCGCTCCCAGGAATCCGGACTGTTGCTGTGCGGAGCCATCGCCAAAAATGGTCTCCATCTCGATGCCGTCTTCCATGTACATCATGCCGCCGGCTTCCGCGACAGTGGCTTCGTTCGGATCCAGTTCGACTTCGACGAACTGCATGTCGTCGCCGAAGATTTTGTAGTCGATTTCATGCATCACGGCCATCGTTGGTCCCTTCGAGTCGCCACGGGTCAATATCGTCCAGCCGCCTGATCGACTCCCTTAGTGTTTGACTATACCCATCCGCTGTTCCTACCCTCCGGCCGGGAGTTCAGGTTGGTGGATCTCCTGGCGGGCAGGCCGCTTCGACGCCAAGAAATCCGAAGCAATGCCTTGACCGTGGATAGCCTAGGTAGTTTAATCGCGGCCGCATTCATATTCGCTCGTTGCGTTCCAGCTCTTGTAGTCGTAGGAATCCACTCGACACGGGGAGGACGTCACATGGGCAGAGTTCGAGTCGCGTCTATTCTGCTGTTGCTAGGACTTGGATTGGCAGCGCCAGTCCTCGCACAGCAAGGCACATCTCAAATCAGCGGTAAGGTGACCGACGAGCAGGGCGCCGTCCTGCCGGGCGTCGCGATAGTCGTGACAAACGAGGAGACAGGTGTATTCCGGGATGTGACAACGAGCGACGAAGGCACCTACTTCGTCTCGCAGATACAGCCCGGCCGCTACAAGATCGTCGCGAAGCTCAGCGGCTTCAGGACGATGGAACGGGCCGGCCTGGTCGCACAAGTCGGCACCACCCTGACCATGAACTTGTCCCTCCCTGTCGGAGGCGTTGAAGAGAGCGTCACGGTCACGGGGCAGGGACCGCTGGTCGACACGACGAGCGCACGCGTGGGTGGCAACATCGGGACGGCAGAGCTGAGCGAGCTGCCTGCGATGAACCGCAACTACTTCGCGGCAGTCGCCCTGCTGCCAGGCGTGCAGTTCGCGCCTTCCAACCAGATGGGCAACGACACGATCATCGCCGGTGGCCAGACGTCGCAGAACAACAGCGTCACAGTCGATGGCGGCTACAACGCGGACGACGCTCTCGGCACGAGCGCAGGAGCGCAGGTGCGCACGCCGCTCGAAGCGATTCAGGAGTTCCAGGTCCTTACGAGCATGTACGACGCCGAATATGGTCGCGCGAGCGGTGCGATCGTCAACGCCGTGACCAAGTCCGGAACCAATGTGTTCAAGGGCGTGGCGTTTCTGAGTTCGGCCAGCAGCAGCCTGACGTCCAAGGACTTCCTGGTGACGCAGAACAACCTGCCGAAGCCGGTTTTGACGAAGCGGGACTGGGGCGGTGTGCTCGGTGGCCCGATCATCCAGAACAAGGCGCACTTCTTCGTGAGTCTGGAACGCCAGGTCGACAACCCAACCCGGACGCGCGTGTTTCCGACACGTCCGTCGCTCGACTTCTCGACCGTGGAAGAGCGGTCGGGCTGGAATACCATGGTCCGGTTCGACCACCAGATCAACGCGCAGCATACGTGGGCCGTCCGCTACCTCCGTGAGAGCGCGCCGCAGTTCCCGATCGTGGGCGATGTCCGCACGACGCTGAAAAGCGTCTCGGACGAAACCGACCTCGACGAGATGGCCGTCGGCACGTTGACCAGTGTGTTCGGCAACGCGAAGGTCAATACGGTCCGCATAGCGCGAACCTGGGAGCACTGGTGGCACGGCAACGAATGTTCGCGACACGGCGATGAGCGCCTGGAGCGAGAGGGTCTGCAGGTGAACTGTGCGCCCCAGTTGGCGTACCCGAACTTCTTCGATCAGGCCAGCACCGAGGCCCAGGGCCCATGGGATTCCAACTACCTCCTCGAGGACAACTTCTCCTGGTTCATCCCCGGCAAGAAGGGTGACCATGACGTGAAGTTCGGCGTTCGCTACAACTACACCAAGCTTCAACGGGTCTCCCAAATCAACCAGAATGGCACGTTCACATTCAACAACGATGCGCCGTTCAACGCCGCAGACCCCAGAACCTATCCGGAGCGGCTGACCATCCGGATGGGAGAGTTCGAGGAGCGCATCAACAACAGCACGCTCGAGATGTTCGTTCAGGACAAGTGGAAGCTCGGCGGACGAACCACCTTGAGCGCCGGCATTCGCTACGATCTCGAGAGCATTCCGCTCGACGAGAAGGACAATCCGCTGTTCCCGGCCAGCAACAAGAATTATCCGGTCGACAAGAACAACTTCTCGCCGCGCATCGGGCTCACGCACTCGCTCGACGCGCAGGGCAAGTCGGTCATCCGCGGTGGCTGGGGCGTCTTCTACAACCGGACGATCCTTGGCGCCATTGACGACACGATGGAGCAGGGCAAGTTCGTCAACTCGGTGAACGGCGTCCTCTTCCCGAACAACAGCGCTGACCCAGGCCCGGCCGCTGGCCGTCTGCCGACCGAAGCGCTGCTGTTCCCGGTGGTCGTCAATGGACAGTTGCTGGTCAATCGCACACTGCTGAACCAGCTCTATCCGCCCGGCCAGCTCTATCGCAACACCGGGGCCGTCATCTTCGATTCGCCGGACCGGAAACAGCCCGTCGCCTACCAGGCCACGATTGGCTACTCGCGTGAGTTGAGCTCGTCGATCGCGATTGGCGCCGACTTCATCCACAC
>JBEBGB010000026.1:0-21379 GCA_040081675.1 Vicinamibacterales bacterium | reverse complement strand
GTGGTCACCACCGAGGAGATCGCTCCCGGCGTGTGGTTCCTGGCCGGTCAGTCGCATCACAGCGTGCTGGTCGAATTCGCCGATCACCTGACGCTGATCGAAGCTCCCCTGAGCGAGGCTCGCACGCTCGCCGTAATCGCCAAGGCTCGCGAGCTGAGGCCTGGCAAGCCGCTCACCCACCTCGTCACGACCCACCACCACTTCGATCACACGGCTGGACTTCGTGCGGCGATTTCCGAAGGTCTCACCGTGATGACACATGAGGGCAACAAGACGTTCGTCGAAACGATGGCCAGGCGCACGCACAGTCGACAGCCTGATGCACTGACCAGGAACCCGAAGAACGTGACGGTCGAGACCGTTGGCGCCGACCGTGTGCTCAGGGACGCGACGCTGGAGGTGGACCTGTATCACGTGGCCGGCAGCCCGCACTCCGACACGATGCTGATGGCCTATATTCCAAAGGCGCGCGCGCTCGTCGAGGTCGACGTGTTCAGTCCGGGCGCGGCGGTCCAGCCCTACGCGGCGAATTTGATCGAGAACGTCACGAATCGTAAGCTGCGCATCGATCGCATCGTCCCGCTGCACGGCGCCGTCGTGCCCTTCGCAGAGTTGACGAAGGCACAGACAGCGTCCGTGGCGAAGTGACAGCACTAGAAGAACCAGTCATACACACAAAGGAAGGAGACTGCGCCATGCGTGTCCGGAATTCGGCGTCCCAGTGGTCGTTGGCGTTCGTCGTCGCCCTCAGCGTGGTCGCCGCCTCGTGCTCGGCTCCGAGCCCAGCCGCACAAGAGGCATCCACCGCGTCCGCCCCCGCAGCGGCACCGGCTGCGTCATCGGAGCGGGGTGGTCAGGAAGAATTCGGCCCCTACCAATTAGCGGAGAACTGGCCGCAGCCACTCCCGGACGGTGCCGACGGCGTCAAGCACGCTGGGTGGACCTGGGGGTCGGTCGGTGCGGTCTTCGCCGAAACGCCCGATCGCGTCTGGATCGCGCAGCGTGGCGAGCTGCCCTTGCCGCCGACCGCGAAGCCGTGGACGCCATACAGCATGCTGAACCCGTCGCGCGGCAATTCGACAGGCAACACTGACGGTCTGAGCGCGACCTGCGAACCGACGCCGAAACGCGGATGGGAACGGCGCTGGCACCACACGGTGTTCATCGTCGACCGCAGCGGGAAGATGGTCGGCGAGTGGCCGCATCTCGACAAGATGTTCAGCCAGGATCCATGCGGTCGCGGCCCGCACAAGATCAAGATGAACCCGTACGATCCAGAGAAGCACGTCTGGATCATCGATGACCAGCAGCACTTGATTTGGAAGTTCACCTACGACGGCAAGCTCGTGATGACGCTCGGAACGGTCGGCAAGCGTGGCCGCGACGCGGGCAAACTGTTCGATCGGCCCACCGACATCGACTGGTTGCCCGACGGCACATTCTTCATCAGCGACGGCTACGGCGGCACGCGGGTGGCCAAGTTCGACAAGGATGGGAAGTTCATCAAGGACTGGGGCGCGCCGCCAAAGGATCCCGCCAACCCGGGTCCGAACGAGTGGAACACGGTCCACAGTATCCAGATCAGCAAGGATGGCCGCCTGTTCGTGGTGGACCGCGGACACCACCGGATCCAGATCTTCGACCAGGAGGGCAAGTTCCTCGACATGTTCACGACCGGGCGGTACTCCATGCCGTATGCGCACCTGATCACCACCGATCAGAACCTGTGGATCGCCGACGGCGGCACGAACCGAATCGTGAAGTACGACCTCAATGGCCGGTACCAGTACGGATGGGGTCTCTCAGGCGGGCAGCCCGGGCAGTTCAATGGTCCGCATTCGATCACCGTCGATCAGGACGGCAATCTGTACCTGGCCGAGGTCTTCAACGGCCGCGTGCAGAAGTTCACGCCGAAGGCAGGGGCGGACCCAGCAAAGCTAGTCGGGCAGGAGCACCGATACACCGGCGCATCGACGAATTGATCGTGAGACGGGCTCGCCTCGTGGCATCGAGCTCGTCTTACCTTTCACGGAGCACCGGCGCTACACGACGGGGCGCAACCCGTTCGTACGCGGCGCCAAGTTCAAGCAGACGGCGATCGCTCCACATCGGTCCGAGCAAGGAGATGCCGAACGGATAGCGGCCGCCGACGACCCCAGCCGGCACCGTTACCTGCGGCAACCCGGTCGCGGCACTCTCAACGCAGGTGCCTGGCTCGCCGCTGTAGCGCTCGAGATCTGGAACGTATATCGAGAAAACTTTTCGTTTCGTCTGATCCGCGAGCAGCGGCAATCGTTGTCGCTCGTCGACGATTTCGCGTGGCACGCCTATCGCGCTGTGCGCAATCGGGCGGTCGACAACGGCACCACCAGCCTGGACGCGGTGCGCCAGCCGCCGCTCGTGTTTCCGAACCCGCGCTGGAGTCCCTTTGCGCGATCTCGCGAACAGCGCTACGAGTTGAGCGACGAGAGCGGCAACTGGGACGCGCTCGACGATCTCGAGGATTGGCTGCGGGCGCTGCCTGTCCCACTGATCGGGATTCCGTGGTACCAGCTTGCGCACCCGACGGACTCGGTGTTCGTTGGTCACGAAGTGGGCCACCTGATTGAAGAAGATGTCGGCTTGGAGGAACCACTGCGGTCCGCGATTCTCGGTGCGTTGCGGCCGGTTGTCGCCGGAGCGAGCAGCGCGCGCCAGACCGCATGGTCGCGCCACTGGCGCAGTGAAGTCTTCGCGGACCTCTACGGCGTCCTGACGACTGGGCCCGCCTGCCGCAGTGCTGCTCGACACGCTTCACGGCCCGGACTTCGACACAGAGCAACAACCGAACCTGCAGCGACCCTCGACGCAGCAGTGGAGCGCGTATCCGACACGCACGCTTCGGGCGCGTCTCGTCTGCGAAGCGGTGAAACAGCTGCCCGACGAAAGCGGGACGAACGTATTTGTCGCTCGTGCCAGCGATCTGCTCGCCTTATGGCGGCAAACGTACCCAGAGCCGCACGCAATGACGGACTTCGAGGAGGACATCCCAAAGGTTGTACGGGCGATATTCACAACCCCGCTGGCCGCGTTTGCCGAGGGAGCGCCAAAGACGCCCAATCCGCTAACGGATGTGTTCACCTTCACTGCGGAAATGCAGGAGAAGGCCGTGGCCGAGGCGACGCGCGCGCTCGATCGGGGCACGCTGATCGAGACTGACGACCGCGTCCTTGTCGCCGCTGCCGCCCTCGCGTTTGTCCAAGATCCCAGCGGGGCTTTGGCGGTCGACACGGGTAAGCGATTCCGCGATCGTCTCCTCGCCACTCGATCGGAAGAAGTCCGTGACGGCGCCGCGGTGCCCGAGCGGGAGACCGCGTCGGAAACGCCGGCCCAGATTCAGGCCCGTCATCAGAGTGTCGCCCAAGCTCTGCGGCAGCGACTCTCGGTTCCGAGGCGAGCCTGATCGCGGCTGCCGCCCACGATGTCCATCGCGAGGCCCGGCTCGGACGGACCTCCCACACGGGGCGGCGGTAGTGGCTCTTCGTCCTTTTGTCGAATTAGTTTGTTCGAAAATCCCGGCTCGCTCGTTTTCTACTGGACAGGAACTTGCCTTACAAAGAGCCAGTTACAAGGGGTCACCATGTTGCAACGAGTCTCGGCCGACAGGTTCTCGACTCCGACAGGCGAGAGCGTGCAGCTCGTGTTGCGATCGTCGCGCAACAACGGCACGAACGGCGGCGAGTTCCACTATGCCGGTCAGCCCCTGAATCCGGAAGTGATTCAGACCTTGCCCGGGTGCACGTTTGTGCCTATTGAGGGCGTCGAGCAGTTCCGCGTCAACGTCGAATTTGATCCTGATGCCCCAAATGCGCGGTACGACTTGTTCGAGATCGATCAGGTGAACGGTGCTCAAGTGGATTTGAACGAGCACAGACTCGCCAGTGATCCCGATGGCATCATCGGGTTTGGCATCGTCGGTGTGGCCGTGGCAGTGCGGGCGAGCCCAGGAACGCGCGCCAAAGAGGAAATGCAGCCGCCAGCGCGGAAGGCAGCGGCAACGAAAAAGGCAGTAACGAAGAAGCGACGAAGCGCAACCAGGAAGAAACCCGTCCAGAAGCCGGCGACGCAACGGAAGCAGTCCTCTCAGACGAAACGGCGGACACGGAGGAAACCTAAGTGAGGGGCGCCCTGGTTCTGGCGGGCCTGATCCTTCTGCCGGCGGAAGCCATCGCGCAGGTTGGCGCTCCATCACCAAAAACCTACGACGAGATGTGGCGCGCAGTCGCGAAGAACATCGTCTCCGCTCGATCGGACAACAACAATCTCGCGCTTCCGCTCGAGATCGGTCAGATCATCAGGCTGCAGAGCAACTACACGCCGTTCCTGCTCTACGTCAAAGCGAAGGCGTCGACGTTTGGCCTGCTCGGCAACCTCGAGGACGCGAGAACCGACAAGCAGCTCGGGGCCCCTGCGAACACGACCGGCAGCACGAGCCTGGTCTCAAAGGGGGCCGTGCCGTCGATTCTCGGCTTTGCAGTCGAAAACGGCGCACTCACACAGTCGGCGACGGCGACCGCCGTGACGCTGCGAGGCGCCCTGGTTGGATGGCTCGATCTTCTTCACAACCAGGACTTCATCGCCTCATATCAAGACGACGCCAAAGCCGTGCGTGTGCTCAGAGCGGTGTCGTACTCTCTGACTCTGAATACGAGTCCGGAAGTGCTTCCGGCTGAAGGTAGTGGAGCGGCGGGGCTCAGTCCGGCTGCGGTGGCGGCGCAGTTCGAGCAGATCGACAAGCAGCTCACGAGCTACTCGATCCGGATGGCCGTGATCGATCAACGGGATCCCCGCAGTGCGGCGAACCGCGAAAAGGTCGGCAAGGCCCTCCTCGACAAAGGAATTGCGATCAACGGGAGCCTGAACTTTCTAGATCCGCTGCTGAACTCAACTGAGTACGAGCAGTGGCTGTTCCAGTCGCAGTACATACTCGCGAATCCCGGATTGTCGGAGGCCGAAGTCCTACGCATCCTGGGACAGCGGGTTGAGCTGCTCCGCCAAATGGCCGGGGCACGCATTCCGGACCTCGCAGACCAGGTCGAGAAGGCGCTCAACGCATTCGCTGCCTACAACAAGGCTCGGAAGGACGTGTTCAACGGTCTGAAGAAAAGTCCGTTGGTAACCGCGGAGTTTGTGGCGAACCGCCTCTCCACTCTCCCCGATCAGCGAATGCTGCGACTGATCGCGGAGGGGCAATGGGGACCACGTGTGGATCTCACGGGAAACATCGCGTGGAACTTCCAGGCTCGTTCGGCGGACGTCCCTCCAGGGACAAACCAACTCGCGCAGCTCAGGGATTTTCAGGCGTCGGTTCAGGCCGAGTTCTCGCTCGGCGGCCGGACCAAGCCCTCAGATGCGGCCAACATGACCAAGCCGTCGCTGGCGTTCGCCTACTTATCGCAGGACGTCAAGGACAACGCGGCGGTCTCATTCGGGGGCAAGACTTACGCGGTCGCTCGGGGGCGTATCCATGTGGCGCAAGCGAAAATTACGTTCCCGGTGAAAGGCGCCGGCGTGAAAATTCCGTTCTCGATCTCGGCATCGAACCGCACGGAGCTCATTCAGGAGAAGACCGTGCGCGCGCACATAGGGCTCACGTTGGACTTCGACGCTCTCGCCGGTGGGGTCCTGCACAAATGACGCCGCGGGTTCGATTCGCGCTCGTCGTCGCCTCGGTTGCGTGTCTGGGTGCCTGCGTCGGACCGAGGCAGTACCGATTTACCCGTAACCAGCCGGGTTGCTTTCCCTCTGCGACCGGGGGAGCATCCGTCGATCCGATGGCGGGAGATCCGGCCGAACGTCGAAACTGGCCATCGGTCGACTGCCGCAATGCGCTCTACAAAGTTGGCTTCATCGAGTTCGATGATCAGGGCAAGCCCCTGGATCCGTCGCAGCAGGACAAGGTGCTCAGGCTCATCGCGAACGAAAAGGCCAGGGCGCCGGACCACAAGATCGTGACCGTGCTCTACGTGCACGGATGGAAGAACAACGCTGCGCAGGCGGCCCCTGGCGCCAACATGAAGGATGTTGAACGGTTCGAGTCTGCGCTCACCGAGCTGGGCTACCGGGCTGCCAACCACGCAACTGGCGAGCCTGGAATCCCGGTGGTTGGCGTGTACATCGGTTGGCGCGGTAAGAGTCTGATGGGACCAAGCTGGTTCACGTTTGTCTCCCTCTGGAGCCGGCGGAATGCCGCCAATCGCGTCGGGAGTCCCGCACTCGCGGAGACCGTCACCAGGGTGGTCACGGCCACCAAGGCGACGAACAACGGTTCGCCCGGGGCCACCGACACCTCTCGAGTGGTGTTGGTCGGCCATTCGTTCGGCGCTCGCGTCCTTGAGCACGCCATCGACGCCGGGCAGCTCACGCTCTACGACGAGCCCCAGGCTGGCGTTCCGGTGACGCCTGCGGTCGACCTCGTCCTCTACGTCAATTCTGCCAACGACTCTCGAATCAGCATGAAGCGCATTTCCGAGCTGAGGACCCGTCCGTTGGTCTTGCGCCATCCGGACTTCGATGCTGCCGCGTGCGCGGCTCCGCAAGCCGCCAACGAGCCGACGTGCCGTGCATATCCTTACATCGTGACCATCATGTCTCGCGGAGATCAGGCGACGAAGCTCTTACTGCCGATCGCAAACACCCTGAATCTCGATAACCGCGCGTCGAATATTGTCGTGCCGCCGGGCTCGTTTGCCGATAAATCACCGTCGCCAGGCGCCTTCAGAAGGCACTCGGCTGGACACATGCGTTTTCTCCAGTCACACGACGTCCAGGAGATCTCGTGCCCCGCCAGAGGACAGCCACCCTGTCGCTTGGCTTCATGCGAGTTCGCGTTCAAGACCTGGGCGGACGACCTGTGCTACGCCGTTCAGCGCCGCGCGCCGGCCGACGGCAAGCCGGTGTTCAACACCACGGCCTCGTGGGTCGTGTCCGTCGATACGACGGTGATGAAGGACCACGGCGACATCTGGAACCTGTCGATGATCAGCATGCTCGGGCAGCTCATGGCACCGCGCGGCTTCTTCGAGCGGGGCACGAAGCCGCTCGAGCTCCAGCTCGCCGAGAGCGGGAATCGCTGACGTGCTCAGAGCCCGGTTGACGGCATCAGCCTCGGCGCGGCAATTCGACGGGAACGCGACGAACGCGACGAACGCGTTCGACTTCGATTCTCGAAACGTTCTAGCCAATATTGCCCGGCCCAGGTGCCATGACGTAGGACCGCCGATGACCGTGCCCGTTGCGCAGCGTTCTGCGGGTCTCTCATGGCGTCGAGTTTTTCTGGAGCGTGTGTGGCCAAGAAGCAGCGTCGTTCGTCTTCGAGTCCAGCAGACAACAGTCGTCCGGCCCGTGCGGCTCATCGCGGTCCTGGGACGACGAAGCAACCGACGCCGCGGAGGCATGCACAAAGCGGTGGAGCCTCCATGCCGGAGCCTGCTCTGCCGAAGCCCACCGCGCCGACAATCAGAGAGGTGTCGACGGCGTCGAAACGCGAACCGAGCGTGGTTAGTCTCCGAATCGGGCCCGGGCCACATGGCGTTGTTGCGACCGTCGACGACACACCCAGGCTCGCGAAACTCGCGGCGAAGTGGATGTACGTCCTACGTAATCGAAGCCGATGGGCTAACGATGAAGGTTTGCGGGCTGAGGTTGCCGAGGACGCCAAGGCGGACCTGGGACGGCTTGGCATCACAGAGGAATCGCTCAAGGCCATCTCGAAGTCACCACTGAGACACGTCGAAGTCGAAGTCCACGACGACTGTCAGAATGGAAGGGATTCGACGACGGCGCAGCGAGCGGCCGCCAGTCTTCCGTGGGAGTTCGTCCTCAGCGCCGCCACCGGGCGAGTCGGTCGCTCCGAGCCGTTGCTGGTCACTCGGGTGCTCCGGCGCCCGGTTTCCCCGCCTCTCTTCAAGCCATCGACCTTTCTGTTCGTCCAGAGCGCACCGGGTCGACTCGACGGCTTCTACGAGTTCGAGTCGGAGCGCGCGCGGTTGCGAGCGGCGACAGCGGAGAAAGAGCAGACGTGGAGAACCAGCGGACGCAATTGGCGGTTGTCCGACTCGGAGACGCTCGAGCGAATCACGCAGCGAATCCAACGTTCGGCACCGCCCCAAGCAATCCACGTCTCGGGAATAGACAACCACCAGGCGGCGACGGTCATTTCGGGTTTCTATGACGAAGACGCCGTGAAACGTCTGTGCTCGCCTGCCGGGCCGGACGATGGCATGGTGGTGCGAGGCACCGATGTCCCAGAACAGCCGGTGCCTTTCGACGTGCTGGCCGGTCACATCGTTCCTCCCGGCTTCAATCCATGGCTGATCAGCCTCAATCTCTACTACTCGAGCCGAATCGGTCAGGAATTTGTGCGAAGGGGGGCGTTCTCCGCCCTTGGCTTCCAGGACCAAGTAGACGACGAGATTGCCGAGCTATTCTTTCAGGTCTTTTATCGCGTCTGGCTGCTCGGGGCGGACGCGAGCGATCTGCCGCGAGCGTTCGGGCAGGCATGGTCCGAGCTTCGCGAGGAAGGCCACGACGTCTTCGGCACTGGGATTGTCTTGTGGTTGGCCGGGTCGGCGTTCGACCGTCCCACCAGCGCGCTGCGTTCTCTCGAGGAGGAGCCAGAGCCTGTCGCTCCGGCGTTGCCGACCCCGCAAGAGCGTGCCGCGACCAGTCTGATGCCGATTGCCGACGTGCTGCAGGTTGATCTGAGAGTGTCAGACACGATCAACTACTCCCTACTGCACAATGCACGTCCTTTTCTCGAGAAGCTGACGCTGAACAAGCTCGTCGATCACTCGCTCGACAACGTGTCGGTCGTCGTCGATTTAAACGTGGGAGACGGCTCTCTTCCATTCCGGCACACCGAGTTGTTGCTCGACAGTCCGCAACGATCACTCGCCGAGCTTGTCCAGGTTCCGCTGACCGCTCCACTCCTGCGGTCGCTCCGAGAACGCGTCCAGTCGACTCTGTATGCGAAGGTCATGTGGGGAGACCGTGTGGCATACGAGAGGACTCGCAGCGTCACACTGCTACCGGTGGACGAGTGGTTCGACGATACACAGCAGAACCCGTGGTTGCCATCGTTCGTGCTGCCGAGAGACCCGGCTGTGACGAAGATCATCTCCGTGGCACGCCGGCATCTAACGACGTTGCTCGACGATACGCGCGCCGGCTTCGATGGATACCAGTCCATCGACGACTCTGACGATCCATCCGGGCCGGTCGACCTCCAGGTCCAGGCGATATGGGCGGCGCTCGTGCAGGAATTCAAGCTGCTGTACGTCAATCCACCGCCTGCTTACTCCGACCGAACGCAGCGCCTCAGGACGCCGTCCGAGGTGCTGTCCTCCAACTCGGGAACCTGCGTCGACCTCGCGCTGCTGCTGGCGGCGTGTCTGGAATACATCGACGTCTATCCGGTGGTCGTTCTGCTCAGCGGCCATGCGTTCGTCGGCTATTGGCGCAGTGACGAGGCGCATGACGCCTTCCGCAGAGTAGATCTCGTGCCCGCATCAGTCTCGATGGACGTCGGCGTGCTGTCTCGCGCGTCGACGATCTCGCTCGTCGATCCGTTCGGCTGGCGGCTGGGCACGCAGCAGTACGCGGAGATCTGCCAGTACCTGCGACAGGGCAGGTTGCGGTTTCTCGAGGCGACCGGATTGTGCCTCAACTACTCGTTCGAGGAGGCGATCGAAGAAGGAGCCGCGAATATGCGTTCGCCTGAGGACTTCGACTCGCTGCTCGACATCAGGCTTGCGCGTCGCGCCAGGCCGCAGGTAACACCGCTGCCGATTCTTGGCTCTGGCCCCGCGGAGAGTTCGCGATGACCGATCGCTCTCGCACCGATGACTTCTCCGGGTTCGTCGAGGCGCTCGACCAGCACGGCGATCTCTTTGATGTTCGTGACGCGAGCGAACCGCGTCGCCTCGGCGTCTCGGTTAGCCTGGTCCGTCGGCGGCGTGGACGCCTGACGGACGATCACGAGACCGGCTATCGCGACGTGGTGCTCGTCGAACGCGACGGCGTACTGTTGTGGGTGACGGCGTCGGACATGGCCGGGACCCGCGGAGGTAGCGGATTCAGGCGCCCTGGGCGACGGGGCTGGCGGCGCGGGCTCGAGGGCACGCGCGTGCTCAAAGAAGTGTCGGTACCCGTGCTCCAACCGAACGAGTATCTCGCCGCGCTCGAGAACACGGATCGACATCTCAACAAAGAATGTGACACCGGGCTTCGAGTGGTGGTCCCGTCGCCGTCCGGACCGTCACAGTTCCTAACGACGACGGCCGGGCTCCAGGCAGCCTACCGCGGTCGGACTCTCGTTATCGTCCACGGCACCTTTTCGAGTTCTGCGAACGTGCTGGGGGAGTTCGCGGCGACGGAACACGGAGCCAGATTTATGTCCGATGCGTTGACCCACTACAACGGACAGGTCCTCGTCTTCGATCATCCAACGCTATCGGTAAGCCCGTTCCTGAACGCGCTCGATCTCGCGCGGCGTCTAGCTGGCACGACTGGTCAGCTCGATGTGATCGCTCATAGCCGAGGCGGTCTTGTGACACAGTGGTGGGTCGAGGTGTTCGGGGACATGCTGTCCGCAGACGTGCGGGTGGTGTTAGCGGGATCGCCCCTGCGGGGAACCAGCCTCGCGGCGCCAGACCGTATTCAACCGTTGCTCAGCCTACTCAGCAATGTCGGGCATTTCGTCGAGCGTACGCTGCAGGTGGCTGGGGCAGCGAATCCGTTCATCATGGCGTCGTTCGCGTTGCTCCAGTTCCTCGGACGCCGCGAGCGGAACCGGTGGGGGCTACCGCCGGTGGACAATATCGGATCGCGCCCGGGGACAGACGCGGCCGTTGCCGTGATTCCGGGTCTGCAGGGACAGTCCGCCGTCGTGAACAACCGCGAGCTGATCCGTCTCCGTCAGTCAAGTGCAAGGTCCAATGTCCGCTACTACGCCGTGACTGCCGACTTCGAGCCCGAGCGAATCGGATGGAAGCTGTGGAAGGTACTGTCGGAGGCTGGCGATCGGTCCAGGGATGCTGTGACGGACGCCATCTTCAATGGTCCAAACGACTTGGTCGTTGACACACCCCACATGACGTCACTGGCAGAGAACCGGAGCGTCAAGGACGTGTGTACGTTCAGTTCAGGCAGAGAGGTGCATCACTGCAACTATTTCCGTCAACCCGAGACGATCGAGAGCCTTCGGAACTGGCTGCAGGTCCCATCAGGGGCCGTTTGAGGTTGAAGGAAAGGCGGGGCTCGCAGCGTTGACTACCGACCGGTGTCGAACAGATGTCGGATGTCCTTATCAGCACATCGTGATGGCAGTTTCCCACAACGTCACTCGAGTGCGCCCAGACCGCTACGCGCGCGAAGACAGTGGTCCACGCCGCGTGTTGTCCGGTCGCAGACGGCTCCGCATCTTGGGTTGACGGGGCACTACGGGGCACAGACAACTTGCAGTCGGTGGGTAGCCAGATGAGACCAACGTCCCGTTCGATTGCCGATCTCTTCGAAGGCGGACTGAGCACCCTCGGCAAGGCCGCTGGCGCGCTGACAGTGATAAGTGCTGTCGCGTTCTCGATAGGCGTCTTGGCTGTCCGTGCGAAGGACCGCGTGCTTGGTGTGCCGGCATCGAGCTATTCTCCCAGCTTCTACGCCGAGGTCGGCGCTCGTGCTCCTCTCGATTTGGTTGCCCAAGCATTTCGCGCAGACACGTATCTGGTTGTGGTGCTCGGCGTCGTGCTCATTGTGCTCCTGAGGAGCATGTTGGTGAAGCCGATCGCGATTCCGCGTCGACTGGCTCAGATAGTCGTCTTTGGGGCGTGTGCGCTGGCTGCGTTCAACGCCGCAGACATGCTGGTCAGCGTCTTCAACACGCCAGCACGTGTGCCATTCCGACAGACGGAGGATCCCGTGAGCGGTGCCTCTATGCTCGAGCGGGTAACCAGGTCCACCAGAACCTTGGATGCACTCGCGAAACTGCTCAATCGATCGTCGGATGCATCGGAGCTGGATGCGGTGTTCTCCCGGCAGAGTTCGCTTCTGATGGTGTCTGCGAGCGTCTCGCTGCTGATGCTGATTGTTCGCCGCCGCGGCGTCAGCCCGCTGGTCTCGGCTGAGCCCACTGAGGCCCTGAGCGACCCGAACGGCGTGCTCGCAACGGGACCAGACGTGCCCGGGCGGCTGGCTACAGTCCCGATCCTGTTCGCCGGTGAGCAGGTGTTCATGTATGTTGTGCTCGCCAGCCAACTCTGTCTCTTTCCGTTTCAGTATGGAACACATCGTCTTCTGCAGCCGCCACCATGTGTGTCGCTCGCGCTAATTGATAGCGAGAAGTGGCGGGTGATCGATGACGACTTCAATCTGAGTGGAGCAGACTATTTCGGAGACATCATGGAGAGGCGGTCGAACAAGCCAGGACCGACGGGTCTCCTCCTCTCCGATCTGCAGAACAATCCCGGAGAGCAGTCGATTCATTTGGTGCAAAGTGATCGTGCCAGGAATCGCTTTCTTCACTTGTTTCCAAGGAACATCGTTCGTGGAGTCACATTTCGATCCCGCGCCGCGTGCGACGATCTTGTGCGAGTCCCGCAGTTGGCATCTGGAGACACTCGATGACTCGTGGCATGAGAGTTGGCCTGTTACTGTTGGTGACGGCAGGGACGGCCGCGTGGCCGTGTCGCGCTGATGCGCAGGGTACGACAGCCACGGGGGGAACCTGGGGGCAAAGCGCCGCTCAGGGACAGCTCCGTCTGGTGCGTTTCTATGGACTGACTGACCACCCGTGCCCACGCAGCCGCGTGCAATGCATGCACTTCACAGTGTACTCGTTGGACAGTAGCGATCCGAATGCGATGCCTCCGTTCGAATACGTCGGCGCTGACGTTCTTCTCCCAGAAGAACTGTCCCCTACGAACTTGGTTGTAGATGTCTGCGCCATCGAGAACGGGCAACCCCGGCGATGCGTGAGGGGACCGAGTGCGATATCGCAGAGAGTTAACCGGACGAGCCCGCCCAACATCGTGGGACTGACAGTAGATGAGTACAAGCAGATTGTCGGGAGGGGTCAGTTTGTTCTGGTATGGCGTGAGTTAGACCAGCGCCAACGTGTAATCTCTCACCCATTCGAAATGAGCCGACCATGACCGAGAAGAGTCGCCGGATGCTCCGTACGCTATTCGTCCTGGGCCTCGCTACAGGAGGGGTGTGTCGCCCCGCCGTCGTTCTGGGTCAGAGTGAGCCGTACGGCGTCGACACAGTCGTCAATCTCGAGACGCCCCTCTACGACGAACTCGCGCATCTGGCCGACAGGGCTCCAGATGATCAGGCGGAGAAGTGCAATGCAGGGCCAACGGCCGTCAAATGCCAGTTGTGGGCGCAATTTCGAAAGGCCCTGGGGATGAACTCCGGCGACGACGACCACATTGTGCTCTTCGTCGGCATCGCCGGAAGAAATCGCGTCATGGTGTTTCACGAAGAGAGCGGTGCGCTCCCATCGGTGTATCGAAAGACCCTTGGCTCAGCGAAGTACTTCTGGGCGGCATATGTCGAGGACGAGGATGGCCTTCGGCCGTTCGAGACAACCATCGATGTCGAGTTCAAGAAATCCGTCGCGGAGTTCGACTACGAGCAATTTGATGCTGCGACGCTTCGGGGGATGGCCGATGCCCAGCCGAGAACGTCGACTCAGCGGCCTGTTCGGCTAGGCGCCAATCGTTTCAAGGTACGCCCTCCGCCCGTAGGCATAGAAGTCTCGTTCACGCGCCAGGGCATCGCGTACGGCACCCGTCAGTGGCGCGCGACATATCGAGTGCTCAGCAACAATAGCCTGGAGTTAAATGGCGGAATATTCCTCCCGGGAACGGAGGGAGCGATTCGCCGGCTGACGCTCGATACGGTCGCACGAGGAAGCAACGGAACTCCGTCGGCATACGAAGTCGGGTTGGATGAGACGCGGCGATATGCCTTCCTGACGATTGGAGCATCGTTCTCGCAAGCCCGATCCAAGCGTCTCGACAGCGTGGGTTGGACCCGCAACAAGTTCACAGCCGTTCCAGATGTGTTGTTCGGGTTGGGGTTGCCGCCAGAGTCCGGGAACAACGTGTACTACTTTGGGTTCGCATGGCCGGTGCCGATGGAGCGCGTCAACTTTGCTATAGGCTGGATCCGCGTAGGAGCGCAAGAGTCGCTTCGCACCGGACTATCACAAGGAGCGGTGGTGCCCGCGCCAGCTGCCCGGAACGATCTGGTCGACCGGCAACCGGCATGGAAGTTTACCTTTGGTCTCTATGTCAACATGGGAAATTTCCGAGTCTGGTGAGGGCGTAGGCTCGAGTCATGCCCGAGGCGCGCCACAGCTCCGGGAAGAGAAATGACCGTATGGCACGCACGTATGAGTACGCAACCTCACGCCAGGCGCTCTACCAGCCGGCGGCTGGCCCCGCATTCTTCGAGGACTGGACGGCCGCGGACCTCGCCAATCCGGATCTCCTCTGCGCGGAAGTGTCGCGTTTGTCTTACGCGCCGCGCGACGTGGCAACGCAGGCCCTCGAAAACGTCGGATTCACGCTGCGGGCGTGGGTGGGCGGCGAGACAGGGCTCGATCGGCTCCGAGCAAAGGGCACCGATGGATTCGTCGCCACCCGCCACGACGACGCGGTGACCGTGGCGGCGTTTCGGGGTACCGAGGCGAACAAGCCAGAAGATCTGCTTGCGGATTTGGTCGTGGTTCCTACCGACCGGGCCGGCGGCGGACAGGTGCACAAGGGCTTCGCGGAGGCGTACGCTGCAGAGCGCGATCAGGTCCTTACGGCCCTCGACCAACACTCACATGGTCAGCTTTTCATCACGGGCCACAGCCTTGGCGCGGCCCTCGCGACACTGGGCGCTGCGGACCATCAGGAGGGGAACCCGACGCTCATCACCTTCGGCTCGCCGCGAGTCGGCGACGAGGCGTTCAAGGCACGGCTCGACGGCATCCGCTGCCGCAGGTTCGTCAA
This sequence comes from Vicinamibacterales bacterium, assembly GCA_040081675.1. Taxonomy (GTDB): domain Bacteria; phylum Acidobacteriota; class Vicinamibacteria; order Vicinamibacterales; family CAVVIG01; genus CAVVIG01. Next base: position 6,338 of record JBEBGB010000026.1, on the reverse strand, counting down.
CTGCTGCGACATGGTCACCCGTATCCCGCCGCCCAGCTTCGCGTTCGGACCCATCCGGGCTCTCTTGTGCGAATTGGCGGACGCATCACGCTTTACCGGGTCTGGCACCGCTGACCACTGTGCCAGCGACCGTCTTGTCCAGATTCCTCGAGGCTTCAACTGGAGACGCCCGGTTCTCACATGTGGGCAACGCGCTGTACGCAGACCGGCGCCGGCACACTCCAGGCAGACGCTGTGCAAGCTGCTGCCAAGGACGATCAAGAGACCGCGAGAGCAACTTATCCAGTTGCGCCACGACCGGAATTCGGCGCCCTGTTCGCCCAGCTCGGTTGTCCGCCTGCCTGCGATCAGGCGTCCGTCATCCTACCCGCGCAAAGCTTGACATGTGTTGACACGTTGTGAGGAGTGTGAGGTTCTGGCGCGCATCGACTCGTCCTATCGCTCACGGAGCACCGGCGCTACACGACGGGGCGCAACCCGTTCGTACGCGGCGCCAAGTTCAAGCAGACGGCGATCGCTCCACATCGGTCCGAGCAAGGAGATGCCGAACGGATAGCGGCCGCCGACGACCCCAGCCGGAACCGTCACCTGCGGCAAGCCCGTCGCGGCACTCTCGACGCACGTGCCGGGCTCGCCGCCGTACCGCTCGAGTCCACCTTCATGTGTGTGCGGGCGCGCCTGATTTGCGGGATAGAGAATCGCATCGAGGCGTTGCGAGACAAACAGGTCGACGAAGATCTGCCGGAACGCGTCGCGCCTCGCATTGAAGCTGTTCACCGCCTCGATCAGGGCCGCGCCTGAGGGGACGGGCTCGAGCGCCGCTTCGAAGCGTCGGGCGCTGACCGGCGCCAGCTTGCGCGACAAGAGCAGATCGTCAATCGTGAGGACCCGATCGCCTGGCTGCGCACCGCGAGACAGGTAGGCTGCCCAACCCGCTTTCAGCGCTCCCGGCGCACTGCCGCGAGCCCGCGCATACTGCTCGTCGTAGTCAGGTATCTGTACGTCGACGAGCGTCGCTCCTTGCGAGCGCATCTCGCTGATCACCCGTTCCATGGCGTCAGCGATCTCGTGCTCGCCAGTGATGCCCACGAAGCGTTGGCGCAGAACGCCAATCCTCACGCCCGCCAACGACCCGGCGTCCAGCCCGCGTGCGAACGACCCATCGATGTGCGCGGCCGCGCCGGCAGTGACCAGGTCCTCTGCGTCAGGGCCGACGACGAGATCGAGCGCGAGGGCGACATCGCGGACCGAGCGCGCCATCGGGCCAACGGCGTCGTTGTACGGATTGAGCGGCATCACACCAGCGCGGCTCAGCAGTCCACGCGTCGCGCGAATCGTTGACAAGCCCGCAAACGCGGCGGGATTCGACAACGAGTTGCACGTGTCGGTGCCGAACCCCAGCGCGGCAAAGCTTGTCGCCACCGCCGTGGCACTGCCACCACTCGAACCAGCGGTGCTGAGCGAGGGATCGTAGGCGTTCCCAATCGTGCCGCCCACACTACTGATGCCGAAGTCACCGAAAGGGAATTCATCGAGGTTGCTCTTGCCGAGCAGAATGGCCCCGCCCGCACGCATGCCCGCGGCCACATGCGCGTCGAGTCGTGGCCGATGGTCGACCAGCGCAAGTGAACCGCCGGTCGACGGCAGCCCCAACGCATCGATGTTGTCCTTGAAGACAACCGGCACTCCGTGAAACGGGCTTCGGATTCGCCCGGTTGCGCGTTCCGCGTCGCTCGCACGTGCATCGGCAATCACGTGTGGGTTGAGGGCCAGGATCGCGCGATACGCTGGCCCACGGCGATCGTAGAGCGCGATGCGGTTCAGGTATTCGCGCACGACATCCTCCGAGGTGACATCGCCGCGCGTCAGGGCCGCCTGCAGTTCGGGAACACTCTTCTCGACGACGGTGAAGGCCGCCGGGGCGGGCTGTGCAGGCAACGACCAATTCACGATCAGCGCGCGTTGCCTCTGGGTCAACCCGCTCAGATCCGGACGGGCAACCAGCTCACGCGCGACCGCAGTCACGCGCGCGATCTCCGAGCCTGGCGGCGGGACCTTCGCGTCTGCGCCGGCGTAGACTGGCTCCGCACCGAGCAACGCGTTGCGCCTGCCGACCGGGAAGCCGCCGCGCGGGTCGTACACTTCGCTCAGGCCTTTCACGACGAAGGTCACCAGCGCCTTGGTCTGCCCCGGCGCAAGTGTGATGCGAAATACATAGCCGATGTGCGCGGGGTCGTAGCCGGGCCACCGGTCCGTGAATGGATCCGCATACATGTTGCCGATCGAGCGCAGCACACCGCGGGCTGAGCCGAGCACGTGTGCAGAAGGTCCGTGTCCCGAGGGTCCGCGCAGTGGCTCGGACACGCTGCGTGCGTTCTGCATGATCGACACGAAGCCGTCGGTCACCTCGATGCTGCGGTTGCCGTCTGCGGTGGTCGCGACGGTCATCAGGCCGCCGTCTTCATAGGCACCAGCTGCACCGCCCCAGGCGGCGTCCACGGTGAGCGGGCGAGTCGACGTGTTGGTGAAGGTATCGAAGTACCGCAGCCAGGTCGTGGCTTTCGGGGCGTAGATGGCTCGCGATACGAGGACTGTCTCCGCCAGCACTGGACTCACCGAGTCGAACCGCTCGCCGCCGTCCCAACTCAGTCCAAATCCACGCAGATACTGATTGCGCAGCACGACGCCGGCCGGCGTGGAGATCTGGAGTTTGAGATAGCCGAAGCCGTTGAACGGATTGGCGCGGCCTCCGGTGGCGATTCCGCCCGAATCCTGCGCCCACACTGACGTGTCCTGGACATCCCAGAACTGGCCGTCGGCGGACGGCAGCGGCGTCACACCGCGCACGGTGGTGGTCAGCGCGAACGCGAGGGTCATCGCCAACAGGGCCAGTCGAGCGATCGATTGGTTCATCGGTCTCCTCCAGCGCCGCAAGCGCTGCCTTGGTCCCCATCGCTGTTGAGCCGGATGACACGAAGGCTCCGCCTTCGCAATTTTTTCAGGTTCTGCCAGTTACGCAGCGACCACTCCGTCGTTGTATCCCAATGACGGACTGAAGGACATAGGCGCGTGGCGGTTTCGAGTCTTGTGTTTCGAGCCGTGAGGCGCGGCCGACTCATCACTCACACTCAGAACTGAAGACTGCGCTGATGCAGTCGACATGTTGCTGGGCACCAACTTGTTATCGAGAGGGCTCCCATGAACGGTAGAAGGTTCGTCGGTGGCGGCATCATCGGCGTGCTGCTCGCCTTGGTGCCGGCATGGCACACAACGGGGCTCGCCGGACAGGTGTTGCAGCGGCCGATGCCCGACATTCAGAGCCTGACTGAAGCGGGCGAGGGGTTGTCCGTCCGACAGAAGTCTGCTGAGACCGGTGTCGCGTCCTTCGCAAGCACCGACGGTCGTGGAGTGCTGCTGGCGATGCCAGCGAGCGCGCCAGCCGAAGCGCGCGCCCGAAGCTTCATGGCGGCCTACGGTACCGCGTTCGGTGTGTCCGATAACTCCGAACTTGCGCTGCTGCGCACGACGCCCGCCGACAGTCTCGGGGTCGAACATGTCCGCTTCCAGCAGCGGCATCTCGGAGTGCCGGTGGTCGCCGGCGAACTCGTCGTGCATCTCCGCGGTGCCCGCGTCATCGCGGTGAACGGCCACATTGTGGGGGACTTGCCAGTGACGGTCGCTGCTGCGATTCCTCCCGCTGACGCCCTCCGTCTGGCCGGTGAGGTCGTGGCCAAGTTGAACACCGAGAATCGCGGGAGCAACGTGACCTACAGCGAGCCGAGGCTGGAGGTGCTGGACAAATCCGTGTTCGAGCCGACGTTCGTGCGGCCCCGCGCCGCCTGGTTTGTCGAGGCGAGCGGTTCCGCCCTGCGGGAGTTCATCTGGGTGGACGCCGAGACTGGTGCCGTGCTCCATCACTACAGTCAGTTGACCGATGCCAGGGTTCGGAGCGTGTACTCGGCGGGCAACACATCCAGCCTTCCTGGTTCTCTGGTGCGAAGCGAGGGCGGCGCACCAACGGGCGATGCTGACGCTGACCGCGCCTACGACTATGTTGGTGCGACCTACGACTACTACGCGGTGCAGCACGGTCGGGACAGCTATGACGCCGCTGGTGCGACCATCAAGTCGACTGTGCACTACTGTCCAAGTCCCTGTTTCGGCAACTATCAGAATGCGTTCTGGAACGGCTCGCAGATGGTCTTCGGCAACGGATTCTCGTCAGCCGACGATGTAGTCGCGCACGAGTTGACCCACGCCGTGACCGAGCGGTCGGCGAATCTCGTCTACTCCGGGCAGTCAGGGGCGTTGAACGAATCATTCTCCGACATCTTTGGCGAGACGGTCGACCTGACTGATGGCTACGGAAACGATGCGCCTGCGGTGCGATGGCGGCTCGGAGAAGATCTGAGCGTTGGCGCTGTCCGGGACATGTACAACCCCGGCGTCTATGGCCACCCGGGGAAGATGTCGGACCCGAACTACGCCTGCAGCGCTCAGGACAATGGCGGCGTGCACACAAACAGCGGCATCCCGAATCACGCCTATGCGCTCATGGTCGATGGTGGCACATACAACGGCCGGTCCATCACCGGTATCGGCCTGACCAAGGCGGGCAAGATCCAATACCGGGCTCTTACGACGTACCTGACTTCGACGGCCAAGTTCCTCGACGCCTACAACGCCCTCAACCAGTCCTGCTCCGATCTGGTCGGCGCTTCGGGCATAACAGGGGCGGATTGTGCCCAGGTGAAGCTCGCGTTGGACGCGGTGGAAATGGATCGCCCGCCGAGCTGCGGTATCAATGTTCCGGCGCCGCCGCTGTGCCCGACAGGCGTCGCACCCGCGCGGACGGTCTTCGCTGACGGCTTCGAGAACACGAACTCGGGTCTGTGGACGCCGGCGAGCACGTCCCTGACCAACTGGGGATACGCAACTGGACGCGCCAGGGCTGGCACCTACTCGCTGGTCGGACCCGATCCTGGCTACGTGTCCGATCACCGGGCATTGATGACCACCGGCGTCTCCATTCCAACCGGCGCCAGGCTGTATTTCGACAGTGCCTTCGACTTCGAGTCCACGCTCACGCCCTACGACGGTGGGGTGCTCGAGTACAGCACCGACGGCGGCACGAACTGGATCGATGGCGGGAATCTCATCGAGGCTGGCCAGGCGTACAACGGCACCATCATCGCGACGTACGGCAACCCGTTGGGTTCGCGTCGCGGGTTCGCCTACTCGAGCCTTGGCTACACAGGCACTCGCGTGAACCTGGCCACGCTGGCGGGTCAGACGGCGAAGTTCCGCTTCAGGATTGGCACCGATGTGGTCGTGGGTGCTCTCGGCTGGTCGGTCGACAACGTGGCGATCTACCAGTGCGACAGCGACGGACCGCCGGCGGCGTTTGGCAAGGTGTCGCCGCTCGATGGGGCGATCGGGCAGCCGTCGTTGCCAGCGGTCTTGACGTGGCAAGCGAGTGCGGGGGCAACGCACTACGAATACTGCGTGGACACGACCAACGATGGCGCGTGCGCTGGCCCGTGGCCATCCACAACGAGCCTCAGCGCGACGCTGGCGCCGCTGGCGTTCGGCACGATCTACTACTGGGAGGTGCGCGCGGTGAACGGGGCCGGGACAACCCACGCGGATGGCGGCAGCTGGTGGAGCTTCACAACGGGAGAGCCCAGCCGAATAAATGTGGCCGCAGCGGCCAATGGGGGTATTGCGACGGGCTCGTCGGAGCACAGTGCGGGCTTCGCGGCAAGTGGGGCGATCAACGGCGAGCGCGCCGGGCTGAACTGGGGAAACGGAGGCGGGTGGAATGACGCGACCCCAGAGGTCTGGGGCGACTATCTGCAGGTGGCGTTCGTGTCGCCGCAGTGGATCGATGAAATCGATGTGTTCTCGGTGCAGGACAACTATCGCGCGCCGACGTCTCCAACGCTCGAGCAGACTTTCTCGCTGTATGGAGTGACGGACTTTCAGGTGCAGACCTGGAGCGGAACGCAGTGGGTGACAGTCCCGGGCGGGGTCATCAGCGGGAACACGCAAGTGTGGCGGCAGGTGACGTTCGCGCCAGTGCTGACGACGGGGATTCGGATCTGGGTGAGCGGCGCGCTCAACACGTGGAGCCGGATCACGGAACTGGAGGCCTACTCGGTCGGGTCGTCGCAGGCGCCGAGGGCGTTTGGCAAGCTGACACCAGTCAATGGCGCGACGGGGCAGCCCTACCTGCCGGCCGTCTTCACGTGGCAGGCGAGTGCGGGGGCGACGCGTTACGAATACTGCGTGGACACGACCAACGATGACGCGTGCGCTACGCCATGGTCGTCGACGAC
>JBEBGB010001115.1:0-1486 GCA_040081675.1 Vicinamibacterales bacterium | reverse complement strand
TCGTTCGTCTTGGGATAGACGTAGATGTCGGCGGCGTTGTTGAAGTTCTCGGTGTCGAGGCTGCCCTTGCTGGCGCCACGTTTGCCAACCTGGAAGATGAACTTCCCGTCGCGCGTGAATTTCAGAATCATGTTCTCGGTGCGTTCGCGCAGGCGTGGTCCGCCCGCCGACGACAACCACACGTTGCTCTTATGGTCCACGAAGATGGCGTGCTCGTCTTTTGGCCACTCGTAGCCCGGCCCTTCTCCGCCCCACCCCTGAACGTAGTTGCCGGCGGCATCGAACTCCATCACGGGCGGTGCTTCCCGGCAGCACTCGGCCTCGGGATTCCCCGCCTTCTCGTCGGAGTTCAGCGACCAGGGTCGTTGAATCAACCAGATGTGATCACGCGCATCAACGGTGAGGCCGGACACCTGCCCGAGAATCAGCCCCTTTGGCATCTTCGGCCAGAAGGGATCGACCTGGTAGCGCGGCGGCGCCGCCGGTTGCTGCGCGGCTACTCGTGAGACGCGACGTTCGGCGGATGCCATGACGGCAAGAACCAGGAAGATCGACAACCACGTCCAGCCACGAGCAGTGAGCGCCTGTTTCATGCGCGCTACTTTACTCGTGGGCCCGAAAGTTGGGTAGACCGCAGCCGGCGGGTTGGTGGGCGGCCAAAAGCACCACCACGGAAAACACGGGGGAAGCCCGCGGAGGTCACTGCTTCCTATGGGCACCTGTACTCTATGATTCCGTGTCCTCCGATCGTTCTCCGTGCTCTCCGTGTTAGTGCTCTTGTTTGACACCCCGCGGCAACGATCGATAAGGTCGCACGATGTCCTTTCCCCTCGTCCCTTTCTGGCTTGACGGTCAGCGCGCGCATCCACTCAGCGAGCGACGCGGAGTCGTCTCCAACCCGTCGACCGGCGAGCAGATTCGCGCCGTGCCCATGGCCAACGCCGCTGACATCGATGCTGCGGTGCAAAGTGCCAGGCGCGCGTTTCCCGGGTGGCGTGCGACGTCGCCCTTGCGTCGAGCGCGAGTGCTGTCTCGTTTCCGTGAACTGCTGGAGGCGAATCAGAAGACCATCGCCGCCCTCATCAGCGAAGAGCACGGCAAGGTGTTTCTGGATGCGATGGGTTCGGTCCAGCGCGGGATCGAAGTCGTGGAGTTTGCGACGGGCGCGCCGCACTTGTTGAAAGGCTCGTTTTCGGACGAGGTCGGACGCGACGTGGACGCCTACTCGCTGCTGCAGCCGGTCGGCGTGTGTGCCGGGATCACCCCGTTCAACTTCCCCGCCATGGTGCCTCTCTGGATGATGCCGGTGGCGCTGGCGTGCGGCAACACGTTCATCTTGAAGCCGTCGGAGAAGGACCCGTCGCCGTCGATCGTCATGGGAGAGCTGCTGAAGGAAGCCGGTCTCCCCGACGGTGTCTTCAACGTCGTGCACGGCGACAAGGAGGCGGTGGAAGCGATTCTCGCGCACCCGGGTATCGACGCGGTT
>JBEBGB010001114.1:0-1487 GCA_040081675.1 Vicinamibacterales bacterium | reverse complement strand
GCACTCCAGGACGCGTTCATCGCGTACGGCCAGAACGGCGAGCCGATTCGGCCCGAGCAAGGCTATCCGGCACGCTTGTTCCTGCCAGGCTGGGAAGGCAACACACACGTGAAGTGGCTGCGTCGCATCGAACTCGCCGACAAGCCGTTCATGACGCGCGAGGAAACATCCAAGTACACAGAGCCGTTCGCCAACGGCACGTCCCGCATGTTCAGCTTTGCCATGGACGCGCGGTCGCTCATTACGAGCCCCGCCTATCCGAAGAAGCTGGAACGCGGATGGGTGGAAATCAACGGCATCGCGTGGACCGGCGCTGGCAAGATCCGGCGCGTCGACGTGAGCACGGACGGCGGCAAGACCTGGAGCGCCGCCGCGCTGCAGGAACCGGTGCTCTCCAAAGCGCACACGCGCTTCCGGCACCTCTGGAATTGGACCGGCGGTGACGCAGTCATCATGAGCCGTGCGGTCGACGAAACGGGCTACATGCAGCCAACGCGTGCGCAGCTGCTCGCGCAGCGAGGTCCCGGTACGACCACCTACCACCTGAACCCGATCACGGGCTGGGTGGTGCGTGCGGACGGTACGGTCGTGTACAAAGAGGAGGCGTGGGGTTGATGCGTCCCAACGTCGCACTGGTCTTCGGCGCTGGCCTCTGGTTCGCCACGCTCGGCGCGCTTGTTGTCGCGCAGTCAGCACCAGCCTCGAACGCCGCGACCACTAAAGCCGGCAACGGCGCTTCACCATCGTCTTCCACACGACCAGCGGCGCCGCGTCCGGCAGCCGCAGAGACTCCGGCCCGCTACGGCATCGGTCGCGCGGCAACGCCAGCCGACATCGCCGCGTGGGACGATGACGTAAGGCCAGACGGATCGGGTTTGCCCCCAGGAAGCGGAACGTCGTCTGCCGGCGCGACGCTCTTTGCCGCACGGTGTGCAGGCTGCCACGGCAAGACCGGCAAGGAGGGTCCGAACGATGTGCTGGTCGGACCCGAGCCGCGCCAGGGCTTTCCGTTCTCGAAGGATCCCAACCTGCCGCACACCATCGGCAACTATTGGCCGTATGCCACGACCGTGTTCGATTACATTCGCCGCGCGATGCCGCCCGACTCGCCCGGTTCATTGACCGACACGGACGTCTACAACTTGACTGCGTTCTTGCTGCACGCCAACGAGTTGACTCCCGCCGACACGGTGATCGACGCGACGACACTGCCCAAGGTGAGGATGCCGGCACTCGAGCACTTCGTCCCGGACACGAGGCGACGATAGAAGCTGGGGGTTGGAGAGGCGAGGCCTTACTTCGCGCCGACGATCGACTGAACGCTAATCGTCTTGGTCTTCTGGTCGAGCGTGCCAGTGACGGTGACTTTCTTGCCGGCAAAAGCCGCCGGCGCCTTCTGGTCGCTCAACTGGTAGGAAACTTTGCCGTCGTAGAGGAGGTAGAGCGCGCCGTGCGCGTCCACGCACGCCTGCGCGCACTCAGCATCG
>JBEBGB010001113.1:0-1489 GCA_040081675.1 Vicinamibacterales bacterium | reverse complement strand
GCGGAGAGCATGTGGACTTTGCAGGCATCTCTGAGCGTAAGTGCGCAATTGATGACCTCTCCCGGGCATGTTTCCTCTGGAGCGTCCCGTCTCCAGGTCGGCAGGGAGTGTGACCCGTGATTGAGGTGGTGCCGAACGTCAGCGAGGGCCGACGACCAGAGATCGTTCACGCACTGCGGACCGCCGTGGCCAGTGTGCCGGGCGCCTCGCTGCTCGACTGCTCGTCGGACCCTTCTCACAACCGGTCCGTCTTCACGCTCGTTGGCGAGGCCGACGCGCTTCACGGCGCCATTCTGCGTCTCGTTGACGTCGCCGTACGACACATCGACCTGCGGACGCCGAACCGCGGCGCGCATCCGCGCATGGGTGTGGTGGATGTCGTGCCGTTCATTCCTCTTGAAGGAGCGGTCATGGCCGACTGCGTGACCTTGGCGCGGGAGACAGCGCGGTCGATTGCAGACACGTTTGGCGTACCCACCTACCTGTACGAGGAGGCGGCGACTCGACCCGAACGCCGGCGCCTCGAATCGATTCGGCGCGGAGAGTTCGAGGGACTCGCGGCACGCATGGGCACCGCGGAATGGCAACCAGACTACGGGCCTTCTGTGCCACACGCGTCCGCGGGCGCCACCGCAGTCGGTGCGCGCAAAGCACTCATCGCCTTCAACGTCGACCTCGAGTCGGCCACACTGGATGATGCACGGCATATCGCAGCGGTTGTGCGTGAAAGCAGCGGAGGCCTGCGCGCGGTCAAAGCGCTCGGTCTCTGGCTTCCACATCGGGACTGCGCACAGGTGTCGATGAACCTGACCGATTTCACAGCCACATCAGTCGCGGTCGCATTCGACGCAGTGGTCGAAGCGGCAAAGGCGCGCGGTGTCGGCGTACGCGAGTCCGAGTTGGTCGGACTCATTCCCGCGGCGGCCCTCGCCGGCACGACCTCCGAACACCTCAAACTCGCTGGTTTCGATGCCTCGCGAATCCTGGAGGAACGCATCAAGCAAATGACCAAAAGCGCTCTACCATTGAGGACACCGAGGGAAACCGAGAACACGGAGAATCGAGCAAAGTGAGCCGTGTCTTCCGTTCGTCTTCGGTGACCTTCTCCGTGGTAGCGCTCTGATTTTGAAACGCACTTTCATGGCTGAAGACTGCGACCTCTACTCGGCGTCAGCCGTTTCGTCCACGTCCAGGCGACGAGACGGGGCGATGCCAAAGCCGCGCATCTTTCGGTACAGATTGCTGCGCTCGACGCCAAGGACGTCGGCCGTGCGAGACATGTTGCCCTGTTGTTCCGCGAGCGTTCGCAGAATGAGGTCGCGCTCGAATCGTTCCCGCGCTTCCTGGAGTGTGAGGCGAGTCACCACAGGCGCATGCGCCTCCGATATCTGCGTCGCACCCGGCGTGAGGAACCCGAGATCGTCGGCGGTGATCGACTCGCCCGGCACCATGATGACGAGCCGCTCGATCACGTTACGCAGTTCACGCA
>JBEBGB010001112.1:0-1489 GCA_040081675.1 Vicinamibacterales bacterium | reverse complement strand
CAGCGGGTCGTCTAATCGCCCGTTCGTCAAGGGGCAGGTGCAACTTGGTCAGTCGTTCCAGCCGATGGTGTTCGTATGCCGGGTACAGGGTCGTCTACGCGGTCGATGCCAGATTGATCGCCGCAGGATGGGTTCCGTCGGTGAGATCTTCCTATGTTCGTGACGCACTCTACCAGAGGCCGGCAGTGCTTCCCGCTTCGCGGAATGATCCCGTCCGCGTCCCGGCAGGGACGACTTGGCGCGTCCTGCAAGGACGCTATCGGTGAAATGGCTGATAATGACTTCCGGCGACAGGTATTTGGCCCGGATCAAGCGGCAGCGGGGACGCCGGCTTGCGGGTCGAACAGCTCGCCCGTTTTGAGCATCGCATGCATGATCACCGCCAGCTTGCGTGCCAACGCTACGGCCGCCCGCTTGAAGCCGAGCCTTTCCTTCAGTGCGAGCGCCCAGGTCCGCAACGTGCTCGTTTCCGTCGACCGGTTGAGGATGACTGCGGCGGCTTCATAAAGCAGGCTGCGCAGCTTGTTGTCGCCGCGACGTGAAATATGCCCATCATGATCGACCTCGCCGGACTGGAACCGCCTGGTGGTAAGCCCGACCCATGCACCGACGGCGCGCGAGTTCCTGAAGTTCGCCGGATCCTCCACCGCTGCGGCGAAGGCGGTGGCCGTGACGGTACCGACGCCAGGTACCGAGGTGAGCAGACGGCAGCGCTGGTCCTCGCCTGCCATCGCCACCAGCTGCTTGCTCAGTTCGGCCACCCGAAGCCGGATATGGCCCCAGGCCTGAAGCATCGGCAAGACAATGCGCGCGAGCTTATCCTCGCCTTCCAAAAGGGTACGGACGTTGCGCTCGAACACACTGCCGGCACCCTTGGGCACGACGAGACCGAAGGTCTTCATGAGCCCGCGGATCTGGTTGGACATCTGCAATCGCATCTTCAGAAGCTGGCGACGCGCCGTGACCAGCGTGCGGATCAGCATGCTGTCGAAGCCCTTCACCCGGACCTCCCGGTAGAAGCCAATCTCGGCCAGATGCGCCAAGCCATCGGCATCGTTGGCATCGGTCTTGTTCGCGGCCATGTCGAGCGCCGCCTTGGCATGCCGCGCGTCGATACAGATCGCCGGCATGCCCTCCGCGGTCAGCGCGTGGTAGAACCACACTGACAGCGGTCCCGTCTCGAACACTACCCGCCGGGCCTCCGGCGCGCGCTTTCGGATCATCGCCGCGAGTAGTTGCGGGTCTGACGCACACTTGCCCCGCCAGATCCTCTTGCCGTCCTGCCGGATCGAGATCGCCGTCTCTTTCATGGATACGTCGAGGCCGATATACTGGTCCATGGCTGTCCTCCGTTAGATGCCTGGGCCCGGTGTCGATCGTGAGCCCGTATCTTCATCTTATCGGGGGGCAGCCAACCGGCTAGATGTTCGAACATTACCACCACACCCACGTGGCAACCGCTCCCGCGATTACGTCATGTTCGTGCATC
>JBEBGB010001111.1:0-1491 GCA_040081675.1 Vicinamibacterales bacterium | reverse complement strand
CGCGGAAAGGCACGTCCGGGTCGTCGATACGACCGGCGCCGGCGACGCCTATGCCGCAGGCTTTCTCTATGCGTACACCCAGGGTCGAGACCTGGCGACGTGCGGTCGACTGGGAAGCGTCATGGCCGCTGAGGTGATCAGCCACTACGGCGCCCGCGTCGAGGGCGACGTCAAGGCGCTCGCGGCGAAGGTGCTCTAGCTGCGGGCGTTCCGTATCTCCTACGTTCCTCACCCGCACATCCTCTGGCGGGTCCTTGATAGCCCTGGCGAGCGCCGTCCCAGGTAGCCGGTACCTCTGATGATGAAGACATTCATTGGCTGGATGGTGAATGTGTGGGTGGCGGATAGTAGTGCGGTCACCACCTGCGGACGATGCTAGCATCGCGAGGTGCCACTCTCGCGTACACAGATCGACAAACTAGGAGAGCGCCTCAGTACTGGTCGGCTCGAGGATGCAGACCTCGCGGCGCTGGACGAGTATCGTCGGACCTTCGGCCCTGCATTCACGTATGTCGTCACGATGATTCGAGAACGCCTTGGCTTTGAGCCGAGCGGCCGATCGGCAAAGACGACATCGGCGATTTCTGACAAGTTGGGTCGTGAGAGTATTCGGATGAGTCAGATCCAGGATATCGCCGGCTGTCGTGTGGTCGTGCCTGACGTGCCAGCCCAAGATCGTGCGGTCAGGATGCTCGCGGAGTTATTCACTGATCTCTCGATCGTCGATCGCAGGACCGCGCCGAGTTACGGATACCGCGCTGTTCACATCGTCGTCAGAATCGTAGGTAAGCCAGTCGAGGTTCAGGTCAGGACGTAATTGCAGCATGAATGGGCACAGCTATCGGAGAAGCTGGCTGACGTCATCGATCCGACAATCAAGTATGGCGGCGGGTCCTCCAGCCAACGAAATGCATTGGAACTGCTGTCACGTGCCATCGCCTCCTTGGAGCACGTCGAGGCCACAATAGTAACTCTGGCTGCTGACGGCCCCGTGGAAGGGCGACTGGAACCTGAGGTCGGACAGCTCAGGGAAGCCATTGGTAGGATGATCGAGCGCGTCGGTGAGTCGCTGGCAGGAGAGGTTCTATGATTTTCTTGATTCGATACAACGCGAGGCAAGGGCTTCTGGTGCGCATCGATTCCTTTGAGGACGCCGACCGGCAGCGCGCCGAGGATGCCAGACTAGATTTGGAGCTCGACCTGAACCGTCTCGGCATCGCCGACGAGGTTGTCCTTCTCGAAGCGGCACACGAGGATGCCCTTCGAAAGACTCACGCACGCTATTTCGAAACGCTGCCCGAGATGATTAGGCGCGCGGAGCGCTCTTCCACAGGGACCTTCGTGGTGCGCGAAACCAACGACTAATCGGGTTGTCTGGCGTTTCCTATGCCTACCGCTCGAATGACTCCTGACGTCCAGACTCGCTGAGCCGAATGACGTACCGTTTCGGATCCTTTCGGAACATCTCCTGGAGCTCGCCAAGGCTTCTCG
>JBEBGB010001110.1:0-1497 GCA_040081675.1 Vicinamibacterales bacterium | reverse complement strand
GTCAGGCGTCGCGGCGTCGGCGCGGCTCTGTTCTCGAAGGCGCTGGACTGGGCACGCGCTCGTGGGTGCTCCGAGCTGAAGATCGAGACACAGAACGTCAATGTCGGAGCGTGTCGGTTCTATGACCGCTGCGGTTGTGAGCTTCGAGCCATCCACCGGTCTGCTTATGCGACGCTGCCTGACGAGATGCAATTGCTCTGGTATCGGTCTGTCACTTCCTCGCTCCTGGTCTCAGCTGTTTCCTAAGGGCAGCTTCCAGTTTCGCGTGGCATCGTCCTTGGTGTTTCGCGCTTCGCTCTTGCCTACGACACATCCACCGCTCACTCAGCGACCGATCGCACCTTCGTGTTCGAGCAACCACTGCTTGCGCGCGAGTCCGCCGCCGTAGCCAGTGAGCGCGCCACTCGCGCCGATCACGCGGTGGCACGGCACGATGATGCCGATCGGATTCGACCCGTTGGCCAGTCCGACGGCACGCATTGCGCGAGGGCGATCAATCGTCGACGCGAGTGCGCCGTAGCTCGTGGTCTGGCCGGCCGGAATGCGTCGCAGCGCTGCCCACACCGTTCGTTGAAACGGCGTACCGCCGGTTTCGACGCCGACGCGGTCGAGCGCGGCGATGTCGCCGGCAAAGTACCGCTCGAGCGCCGTGCGCGCTCTCGAGGCCTGCTTGCGCTCGCGGTATCGATCGAGGGCGATGTGTGGCGACGAGTACTGCCGCTGCAGCAGACGGACCATGCGGGGCAGGTGATCATCCCAATCGAGCGCGCGCACGCGCTCGGCATCGTCCGTCAGCAGGACCATCGTGCCGATAGGCGTCGGAATGTGCTCGATGAACCATGCGGACGACTGTGTGTGCTGACCGTCGATCACGGCCTGTTCTCGAATCGGCATGCGTGTCTCCTCTCGCAGCATCATGCTGCCTGCGCAGCGATCAGTGCTCGCCGCTTTCGGACATGACCAGGGCGTGACCATGTCCGAAAACCGCTAGACATGCGGGCCATGCGCCGTCACGATGAGCACATGGACCTCGACCCACGCGCCTGCTATCGAGCCCTCTGCACACGCGACGCGCGCTTCGACGGCCGGCTGTTCGTCGGCGTGCGGACGACCGGCATCTACTGTCGACCGGTGTGTCCGGCGCGAACCCCGAAGCGCGAACACGTCCAGTTCTTCCCGACGGCTGCCGCCGCGCACGAAGCGGGGTTCCGACCCTGCCTGCGGTGTCGTCCAGAGACGGCACCAGACCTGGCTGCGTGGCGCGGCACCTCGAACACCGTCGCCCGTGCGCTCGCCTTGATCGAAATGGGCGGGCTCGACGAAGCCGACCTCGAGTCGCTCGCGTCTCGTCTGGGTGTTGGCGAGAGGCAACTGCGCCGGCTCTTTCGCCAGCATCTGGGCGCGTCGCCCATCGCCGTGGCGCAAACCCGCCGAGTGTTGCTCGCCAAGCAATTGATTCACGAGACGACGCTGCCCATGAGCGAGGTGGCACTGGCG
>JBEBGB010000299.1:0-6109 GCA_040081675.1 Vicinamibacterales bacterium | reverse complement strand
ACCGAGGCGAGCCTCTATACGCAGCGGGACACGCCGATGTTCACGTGCGCGAAGGCACCCATCGACGCGATCCTCGCGCAACTGGCGAACGTGGATTAGACGGATGGAACTCGAGACCGCCGACGGAGGACGACGACCGGCTGGACTCTGGTTGCTCACAGCGGTTCTGCTGACCAGTCCGGCGTTCCACCTCCTTGCGTTGCTGGTCAACAAGCGGTGGCTCAACTTCGGAAGCCATCACCCCTGGGATGGGTTTGTCTACTTCGTCATAGCGCCAGTGGTCGGCGCGTTGATGCTACGACGCCACGAGCGGGCGCGATTCTCGGTGTACGTCTTTCTGTCCTGTGAGATCTTGCGCGCGGCCCGAATCCACTCGTGGGCGCTGGGCCTCCTGGCTGTGGTCTCGATCCTGTACCTCCAGCTGCCGGCGGCTCGACGCTTCCATCCAATGGTTGACCCCCGCAAGGTGATGGCGAGGCTCCGATTCAAGCGTTCCGCGTCCTGAACGCAGATCTAGTGCTTGACTCCGCGAAGGCGCGGTGTTACAAACGCCGCGTTTCTTCGAGCAAGACCGGCGGCGGCGGCCCACTCTTCGAGATCCCGGGGGGGACAGGCTTGGCTGACACGGAAGCGGAACTGCTCCACAACCCTGTCGCAGGCCGGCCCACGCTGATCCTGCGCTCGCCAGACTTCCATTCCATCACCGACGCTGTCGCCGGGCCGCTCGAGAAGCCGGCGCCGCTCGGCTGGTGGCTCTGCTTCCTGCCTGCCCTCGCGCTCCTCGGTCTCCTCGGTGTGGCGGTCTCCTGGCTCTTCTGGGAAGGCATCGGCATCTGGGGACTCAACGTCCCCGTCGGCTGGGCGTGGGACATCACCAACTTCGTGTTCTGGGTCGGCATCGGTCACGCCGGAACGCTCATCTCAGCGATTCTCTTCCTCTTCCGGCAGAAGTGGCGCACCTCGATCAACCGCGCAGCCGAGGCGATGACCATCTTCGCGGTCATGTGCGCGCTGCTCTTTCCAGGGATTCACGTGGGACGGGTCTGGGTCGCCTACTGGATGTTTCCAATCCCGAACCAGATGGGGATGTGGCCCAACTTCCGCAGCCCTCTTCTGTGGGACGTGTTCGCGGTCAGCGTCTACGGGACCGTCTCGATCATGTTCTGGTACGTCGGCCTGATTCCGGATCTGGGGACGATGCGCGATCGGTCCAAAACGCCGACCCGCAAGTTCGTCTACGGTCTGTTCGCACTCGGATGGCGCGGGTCCGTGCGGCAATGGCACCACTACGAGAGCGCCTATCTCGTGCTCGCCGCACTCGCGACGCCGCTGGTGCTCTCCGTTCACTCGGTCGTCTCGATGGACTTCGCGACGTCCGTACTTCCCGGGTGGCACGCGACGATCTTCCCGCCCTACTTCGTCGCAGGCGCGATCTTCTCGGGCTTCGCGATGGTCATCACGCTCATGGTCATCTGCCGCACGGCGTTTGGCTTCGAACACATCATCACCCTCAAGCACTTCGACTACATGGCGAAGATCATCCTCGTGACCGGCACGATGGTGGGCTTTGCGTATGGCACGGAGTTCTTCACGGCGTGGTACAGCGGGAATCCGTACGAGGGGTTCACGTTCCTCAACCGCGCCGGCGGGCCGTACGCCTGGGCGTACTGGACGATGATCACGTGCAACGTGATCAGCCCTCAGGTCTTCTGGTCCAGGAAGGCGCGCACGAGCATCCCGATCCTGTTCGTGATGTCCATCATCATCAACATCGGCATGTGGTTCGAGCGCTTCGTGATCATCGTCACCTCGCTCCACAGAGATTTCCTTCCGTCCTCCTGGGGCTACTTCTCGCCCACCTTCTGGGACATATCGTGCCTGCTCGGAAGCTTCGGGCTCTTCTTCACGATGTTCTGTCTGTTCGTGCGGTTCCTCCCGATGGTGGCGACCGCCGAGGTCAAGACGGTCCTTCCACAGGCCAATCCGCACGGGCACGCCGGTCCCGAGCGCGAAGTCAGCAGCCACACGACCGTACTGCCGACCCACGGCCAGCCTGCGCCTGAGGGAGCCTCCTGATGAGCCTCGACTCGTCGACAGCCTCAGCGGCGCCGCGAGCACAGTCGTGGGGCGAGACGCTTCGCTCGCTCGGGACACGCATGCCGCTCGCCAGCCAGTTTCCCAAGGGGCCTCACTATGGCCTGCTCGCCGAGTTTGCGACGGTCACGGATCTCTACCACGCGTGCGAGCAGATCCGGGACGCTGGCTTCACGAGGTGGGATGCCCACACGCCGTTCCCCGTCCACGGTCTTGACAAAGCAATGGGGCTCCCTCGGTCACCGCTACCCTGGATCGTTCTCTGCACAGGTCTGACTGGGGCGGCACTCGGGTTCGGACTGCAGTGGTGGGTCCATGCCGTCGCCTACCCCCTCGTGATCAGCGGCAAGCCCTATTTCACCTGGCCGGCGTTCGTGCCAATCACCTTCGAAGTGGCAGTCCTCTTCGCCGCGCTCGGCGCCGTCCTCGGCATGTTCGGACTGAACCGACTGCCCATGCACCACCATCCACTCTTCAGGTCCAAGGTCTTCGAGCGCGTGACCGACGACTCCTTCTTCATCTCGATCGAGTCGTGGGATCCGCGGTTCGATCCGTCGGCCACTGCGAAGCTGTTGGAGTCGCTCGGCGCACGAGGCGTCGAGCTTCTGGAGTGCTGAAGTGATGTCCGTGCGCAATCGCGAGGCACTGCGGCCCGAACAGGTCACGATTCCACCGGGGCACTCGTGGAACCGTCTTCCCGTCATCGCTGCCGTCTTTGCGTTGCTCGGCGGCGTGGCCTGCGCGATTCTCGCTCCGGGCAATCCGAAGCAGTTTTTCTTCTCGTGGCTCGTGTCGTTCCTGTTCGTGCTCAGCCTGGCCCTCGGCGCGCTCTTCTTCGTGCTGATCCAGTATGCGACGCAGGGTGGATGGGGGATCGTGCTCAGGCGGATCGGCGAGATTGTCTTCGCCACGCTGCCGTTGATGGCGCTCCTCTTCCTTCCATTGGTCTTCGGCCTGCACTATCTCTATCCGTGGTCTGTTCCGGGCGCGTCCGAACACGATGCGCTGCTTCTCTGGAAGGCGCCGTACCTCAACGTGCCGTTCTTCCTGGTCCGGGCTGTCGTCTATTTCGGATGCTGGTCCTTCATCGCGCTCGTCTATTACGGCCGCTCCCGCGGTCAGGACTCGACGGGAGACCCAGCGGTGTCTCTTCGCTCGCGTCGCTTCGCCGGCCCCGCGATCATCGTTCTCGCGCTGACCCAGACCTTCGCGTCGGTGGACTGGATCATGTCGCTCACGCCGCACTGGTACTCCACCATGTTTGGCGTCTATTTCTTCGCGGGCTCCTTCGTCGGATTCATCGCGCTGCTCTCGGTGGTTGCCACCGCGATGCGCGGGGCGGGCCTGCTCGACACGGTCATCAGCCCCGAGCACCTGCACGACGTTGGAAAGCTCCTCTTCGGGTTCACGGCGTTCTGGGCGTACATCGGGTTCTCCCAGTTCTTCCTCATGTGGTACGCCAACCTCCCGGAGGAGACGACTTGGTACAAGGCAAGGCTCGAAGGGTCCTGGATGATCGTCTCGCTCTTCATGATGGCGGGACATTTCGGGATTCCCTTCTTCTACCTGATGGGGCATGCCGTCAAGCGCAGGGGCAGCACTCTGGCACTGGGGGGAGCGTGGCTTCTCACCATGCACTTCATCGACCTGTACTGGCAAGTCATGCCGACGCTCCATCCAGAAGGTGTCCGTCCGTCGCTGCTCGACGTCGCCGCGTTATTCGCCGTCGGCGGGTGCTTCGTGGCGGTCGCGAGCTGGGTGATGCGACGTCAGGCGCTCGTACCGCTGCGCGATCCGAGAATGGCCGAATCGCTCGCGTTCGAGAACAGCTGATCAATGGACAAGAAACGCGATGCGCGCAAAGTCGGTCGTTGCGCGCACCACTTGTCCAGTGTAGGATGCGCCGCTAACTGATATTCCTGCGACGACGGCTCGTTCATTGACGGGCAGTGGCAGGGATGACCAAGGAGACGCGTAGACGATTACCACCAGGGAATGAACAACAACGGGTTAACCGTTAGCAAGGAGCCGAGCATGCGCTGGACCGGGAGCGGGTTGTCGATGGCGACTGTGCTGGTCGCTGTGTCGTTGTGGCCAGGCGTCGCTATCGCCGCGTCGTCGATCACCGGGGTCGTCACCTTCGCAGGGAGCGCCCCCGCGCTCAGGCCGCTCTCGATGGACGCGGAACCTGTGTGTGCCAAGGTACACGCGGGAAAGCCATTGATGCCGGAAGTGCTGGTGCTCGGTACTGGCAACACCATGGCGAACATCATGGTCTGGGTTTCGAAGGGCCTTCCGGCAGGGAAGACCTTCCCTGTGCCCGCGGCTCCGATAGTGCTCGAACAGAAAGGCTGCCAGTACATGCCGCACGTCATGGGAGGCATGGTTGGACAGCCCTACAAGATCCTCAACTCCGACGGCATTCTTCATAACATCCACACGCTTCCCAAGGTCAACGCGTCCTTCAACCGGGGACAGCCTGCGACGGTCAAGGAAATGAGCACCGCGTTTCCCAAGGCCGAGGACATGTTCCAGGTGAAGTGCGACGTGCACCCCTGGATGAGCGCCTACATCGGCGTCTTCACCCATCCTTTCTTCTCGGTGACGGGCGCGGACGGGAAGTTCACGATCTCGGGTCTTGACCCAGGGACCTACGAGCTCACTGCCTGGCAGGAGCGGCTCGGAACGCAAACGGCTTCGGTCACGGTTGCCGCCAACGAGGCGAAGACCCAGGCCTTCAAGTTCGCCGTCCCCGGCGCGAAATAACAGTTGGAAGAGAGAGGCCGATGAGCGATCAGATTGGCGTCGCACCCGGGCCGCACGTTGCGCACGAAGTCCATCACGAGGAGCTGGGCTTCTGGCGCAAGTGGGTCTTCTCCGTCGACCACAAAGTCATCGGCATCCAATACGGCATCAGCGGCCTCTTGTTCCTGCTGTTCGGCTTCTCACTGATGATGCTCATGCGCTGGCAGATCGCCTACCCCGGCGTGGCCCTGCCCTTTCTCGGCCCGATTCTCGGCGCCTCACGCATGCCGGGCGGAACGATGGTCCCCGAGTTCTACAACCAGCTCGGTGCGATGCACGGAACGATCATGGTGTTCATGGGCGTCGTGCCACTGGCAGTCGGAGGTTTCGGAAATTTCGTGCTTCCCCTCCAGATCGGGGCGCCGGACATGGCGTTCCCGCGACTCAACATGTATAGCTACTGGTCCTTCTTCCTCGGCGGCGTGGTGATGTTCGCCAGCTTCTTCGCCCCTGGCGGGTCCGCGCAGTCTGGATGGACGTCCTACGCGCCATTGGCCATCATCGCGACCTCTGGACAGACATGGTGGCTCGTCGGGATGATCTTCCTGATCACCTCGTCGCTGCTCGGAGCGATCAACTTCATTACGACCACGATCCAGCTCCGCGCCAAAGGGCTCACGTTCGACCGGTTCCCCTTCTTCGTCTGGGCACAGTTCGTCACGTCGTTCCTCCTGCTGCTGGCGTTCCCACCGCTCGAGGCGGCCGGCGTCATGCAGTTGATGGATCGTGTGGCGGGCACGAGCTTCTTCATGCCGAGCGGTCTGGTGGTGAGCGGCCAGATCGTCAACGTGGCAGGGGGCGGCAATGCGGTGCTCTGGCAGCACCTGTTCTGGTTCCTGGCGCACCCGGAAGTCTACGTCTTGATTCTTCCCGCCATGGGCATCGTGGCCGAGATCATCGCCAACAACACGCGCAAGCCGCTGTGGGGTTACAAGGCGATGGTCTATTCGCTGATCTTCCTCGGCTTCATGTCGTTCATCGTGTGGGCGCACCACATGTTCATGACCGGCATGGGAACGGCGATGGCCACGTTCTTCCAGACGACGACGATGATCATCTCGATCCCGTCGGTGGTGATCCTCACGGCCTTGATCCTGTCGTTGTGGGGCGGATCAATCCGCTTCAATACGCCCATGCTGTTCGCGCTCGGCTTTCTCCCGATGTTCGGTATCGGCGGGCTGACGGGACTTCCGCTCGGATTGAACGTGTC
>JBEBGB010000298.1:0-6111 GCA_040081675.1 Vicinamibacterales bacterium | reverse complement strand
GGTCGGCCGGTGGTGATGCTGCACGGCTGGCCACTTTCGAGTGACACCTTCGACAGCCTTGCCATGACGCTTGCGAATGCCGGCTTGCGCACGATCGCGTACGACCGCCGCGGCTTCGGCCGTTCGGACCAACCATGGAATGGTTACGACTACGACACACTCGCCGACGATCTCGCTGCCGTCATGGAGGCGACAGAAGCCCGCGACGCCACGCTGCTCGGCTTTTCGATGGGCGGTGGAGAAATCGCGCGCTACATGAGCCGGCACCGAGGCGCGCACGTGTCGAGCGTGGTGCTCGTGTCGTCGGTGGTGCCGTACATGTTGAAGACGCCCGACAATCCGAACGGTGTCGATCAGGCGGTGTTCGACGGGATGACCACCGCCCTGGTGGCCGATCGTGCGGCGTTCTGGACAGGGTTCTTCAAGCAGTTCTACGGCGTCGGCATGCTGTCGCAGCCAGTCAGCGACGAGGTGCTTCATTGGTCCGCAACCATCGCCATGCAAGCCAGTCTGAAGGCCACGCTTGACTGCGCGCATGCGTTCGCCACCACTGATTTTCGGGGCGACCTCTCGTCGTTCTCGGTACCGACTCTCGTCATCCACGGCACCAAAGACCAAACCGTCCCGATCGACGCCGCCGGTCGGCAGGCGGCCGCCGGAGTGGCCGGCAGCACTTTGATCGAGTACGCGGACGCGCCGCACGGCCTGTTGGCCACGCATGGGCTGCGTCTCGCGGAGGACGTCCTCGCTTTCGTTGGAGGCAATCAGGCAACGCGGAGGGGAGAAGACAGGCGCCGCGCAGGGTTCGCATCGGTAGCCGAAATCTGACGAGGCCATCTGCGATGATTCCCGCGCCGGCGCAAGTTCTTGCTGACATTGCGTGGACTGCCACGGCGAAATAGAATCGCCGCGCAGTAATGCCTGAGGTCAGGTCACGAACATGACAAACGAACAACTGGACACATTCAGCACGGGATTCAACGGACAAGTCCTGACACGTGGTCACGCGGACTACGACCGCATGCGGGCAGTGTGGAACGGCGCGATCGACCGAAGCCCCGCGGTGATCGCGTGCTGCACGACGGCGGAACAGGTCGCAGAGGCGGTCCGCTTCGCACGCGCAAGCGGACTGGAGATCGCCGTCCGCGGCGGCGGCCACAACTACGCCGGACACGCCGTCTGCGACGCGGGCCTGATGATTCACCTGGGTGGGATGAACAGCGTCAGCGTCGACGCCGTCGCTCGACGCGCGGTGTGCGGCGGTGGTGCGACGTGGGCTGACGTTGACGTCGCTACTCAGCAGCATGGGCTCGCGACACCAGGCGGGTTCATCAGCCACACCGGTATCGCGGGTCTGACGCTCGGAGGCGGCATCGGCTGGCTCACGAAGACCGCCGGCCTGTCGTGCGACAACCTGGTCGCTGCCGAGATCGTCACCGCGGACTCGCGGATCGTCCGCGCCTCCGCCAGCGAGAATGCGGATCTCTTCTGGGCACTGCGTGGCGGCGGCGGTAACTTCGGCATCGTCACATCTTTCGAGTTCGCACTGCACCCGATCGGTCCGCTCGTGAACCTCGGATTGTTCTTCTTCGGTCTCGAGAACGGGGCCGCGGCACTCCGCTTTGCCCGCGATTTCATCGAGACCCTTCCGGAGACTGCGACAGGCTTTCTCGGCGTCGGACTCAGCGCGCCGCCGGCGCCGTTTGTTCCCGCGGAGCATCACTTCCGGCCGGGGCACGCGCTGCTCGTTACCAGCTTCGGAACACCCGAGGAACACGCCGTTGCGATCGCGCCGATCCGACAGGCGGTCGAGCCTCTATTCGAGTTGGTCACGCCGATGCCGTTCGTCGCCCTTCAGCAGATGTTCAACGAGAGCGCCACATGGGGCTTGCTCGGCTATGAGAAGGCGTTGTACCTGAACGAGTTGTCAGATGCGGCCATCGAGGTGATTGGCGAGCACGTGCCCAGGAAAACATCACCGCTGTCGTTCTGCCCGACGTTCACGCTGACGGGCGCCTACCGGAAACTCGCCGACGCCGATACCGCTTTTGGTGGAAGACGCTCCGCTCGCTACGTGTTCAACATTGAAGCCGCGGCCATGGATCGTGCGACCTATGAGGCCGATCGCTTGTGGGTGCGAAACTTCTGGGATGCGATGCGTCCACACGCGAGTGGCGCCGGAGGCTACGTCAACTTCCTCGTCGAACAGGATGAGGACCGGGTGCGGACATCGTACGGCGCCGACAAATACGAACGCCTGGCGCGGATCAAGGCGGAGTACGACCCCGAGAACGTCTTTCACCTCAACGCCAACATCAGGCCGGCAGTGCCACCGGCCTGATTCGATCGAGCGTCAGTTCTTCGTGTGTGGATTGACGATCGGCTTCCCGTCCGCCGTCACGCGAAGCGAGAACTTGTCGCGTCCCACTCGAGGTCCCCGCTCGTTGTCATGAATCGTGAAGCCATCGATCACCACCGTCCACGCACCTGGCGTCGGGTTGGCGACGACGACCCGCTCGGGGCTGGAATCAGTGGCACCGGGTGGGAGGCCGGAGCTGTCAACGACCAGCGTGCCATCGGGCCGGAAGACTAACAGGTCCACGTCGTTCGTCGGATACCGTCCCCAGTTCTGCTGCCAGAACAATTCGAACACGGCCTGTGACGCGCCTGACGGCACGTTCACGGTGACCGGAATCGAGTCGTCCTGTTTGATCACGCCGCTTGCCGTTCGGCGTGGCAACAGGCTGCGTTGTCGTTCGATCGTGACGCGCGCCCCGATCGGGCTCGCGTTGGTCCAGTCGCCCTGGAGCGCCAGACGCACCAAACCCGTTTGTGGATTGTCGATGACGAACGTTGCGTCACCGGCCACAAACGTCGGGTTGATTCGATCAACAGCCTGGGATGTCGGGGCGTCGATTCCCATCACGAATAGATCGTCTCCAAACAGCAGGTTCTGCACGCTTCCCGGAGTGACCTCGGTGATCTTCACGGTCAATCGGTCGGTCTGCTCGTCGGAGGGGATGAAGAACTGCTTGACCTGACCTGGGACCAGCCTGGGCACAAACGACGTGAACCTATCCTTCCTGAACTGCACGATCGGCTGCCCCGCCTCTCGCACGTTGCGGATGACGCTTCCCCCTCCATCACCAACATCGTCGGGACCATCGTCGTGACCGTCGCGGTGGTCTCCGTCGCGGTGGTCTCCGTCGCGACACTCCCCGTGCCCGCGCCCGTGTCCGCCGTTGCCCTCGCGATCATGGTCGTCGTCGTCATCGTCATCACAATCGCCATGCCTGCGCCGATGACCCGAGTTGAGATCGGCATATGCAGCCTGAACATCGAGAAAGCCGGCGCCCTGGTCGATGCGGCCCGAACCGTCGCCAAGAAGCCTTGGGTTGGCGCCGTTGATCAGGGCCTTGCGCGCCTGGGACGCGCTCGCCCCAGGCACAGCGCCGCGGAGCAGCGCGGCCGCTCCGGCAACAGTCGGCGTCGAGAACGAGGTGCCCGAGACAAACAGGATGCGCGACGCACATGCGTTGGCGCCGGTTGCGGGCGCAAGCGGCGATCCGCACGACACGAGCGCGCCGTTCGCAACCGCGGCAAATGCGCTCGTGTAGCTGGCAAATCCGTTGGCCGTGAGATCCGGTCCCGTGCGACCGTCGGCGATCGGTCCGCGGCTCGAGAAGTAGGCGGTCTGGACGGCGTTGGACGGACGATAGAGCAAGCCCCGGCCGAGCGCGGTCTGATCGCGGAGGACGCGCTCGTGCACGGGCGTGTTGGCCGCCGCCACCGCGAGCGAACCAAAACCGGAGCCCGGGCTCTCGACGGTCAGCCCGCCAAATCCCGAATTGCCAGCCGCGGATGCGACGACGATGCCGGCGTGGAGCAGGGCCTCGGTTAATTCTCCCTCGACGTCGTGGCCGGCATAGAGGGTGGAGCCACCCAGGCTCATGTTGACAACCTGAATGTTCAGCGCGTTGTACCTATAGGGATCGTTCTCCGTTCCGCTGCCGCCAACGGGCGCCGTCGAGACGCCGTGGTCGAAATTCCGACGCAGCGTGATGGCGCGATCCATCGCCGCGATGATGCGGGACTCAGGAGCGCCGCCACCGCGAGACGAGAACACTTTCAGGGCATAGACCTTGGCGGCAGGAGCCATTCCGATCATCGGCACGATCGACGCGCCGTTCGGACATGCTGCGGAGTACGGCGGACCTGGGCAGGCGAGTACGCTCGCCGGCGAATGTACGAGAAGCGATTGAACCAGTCGGGATGAATTCGCGAACACGAAACGTGCGTGCGCTGCAATCATCGACGCAACAGAGGTGCCGTGCCAGTCGTTCAGCCGGCTTGTCGCCGATGCAACCGGATCGCTCGACGACGGGACAAAGTTCTCGCCACCGATGACGGTCCCGGTCCCAGAAGGGCCAAGAGCATCAGCGGCCATCTGCGTGCCGGTGTCGATAACCGCCACGACGACGTTCTGCCCAAGCAGACCACCAGCATGTAAGTTCGCGACGCCTGTCAGCGCGGAGTTGTAGTTGTAGTTCTCCGGTGCCACATGGAGGAAGTCGTCCAGCGCGTCGGCCGTCAACGATTCGGCGCCCACCGCTCCGTCCACCGCTACTGGCTCAATGGGAGAAGGACGGGAGACCATCGCGTCCTTACGCACGGCATCGGCACCCACTGCGGCAGACAGATCGGCGACACGACTCTTTGGGATGGACGCCGCCACGGCGTCGACGTTGTCGTAGACCTGCGTGACTTCGCCGCCGAGCAGACCGGCCGCTGTGATCACGCCCTGACACGGTCGTTCACACTTGACGATCAGTTGCTGGGGCTCTTCGGCGCCCCACATGCGCGGCGCGAAGACCACGGCGGAGACAACGACCGTAAAGAGCGCAATCGGCCAGGCATGCGACTTCGACATAGTTTCCTCCGCCTTACCCACATCAACTCACTTCCGCTCAGCGTTGCGCACTATGTCGCTGGAGAGATGGGCCCGTCAAGCACCAAAGCACCTCTGGGCGCCGCGGCGCGGTCACACACCGTGCGTGCTATCCTCCGCACGAAAGGCAGGCGTCGCCGTGATTGAAACGCTGAAGACTGTGAGCGCTGCGGCGTCAGTCGTTGCCGCGCTGGCGTTCGGTGGCGACGAGGCCAGCGACAAGGCCGTCGCCCTGGCGCGGGAGGCTCTGAGCCGCCAACTCGGAACGGTCGTGGACGGCACCGCAGCGCTCGATGTGGTCGCGGTGTCGTGGCCCGATTCGAGCCTTGGCTGCCCGAAACCCGGAATGATGTACTCTCCGGTGCTGCTCTCCGGGCACCGCGTTCGCTTGCGCGTGCGCAACGTCGTCTACGTCGTGAATGTGGGAGCCGGTGAAGCGGTGGTGTGCGGACAGGATGCCTCACCTGACGGCACGACCCGCCAGCAACCCAGTCGAGCGAAGACGGATTCCAATGCCACGACGGTCGCCCTTGGACTGCGCCTTGCGGAACAAGCTCGGACCGCGCTGGCGTCGCGCCTCGAAGTGGCGCGCAGCCGCATCACGATCGACTCCTATCGTGCGGTGACGTGGCCCGACGCGAATCTGGGTTGCCCCAGTGTTGGCGAGCCCCTCACCCCTCAGCGAACGGAGGGCTTCCTGATTCAGCTCCGTGTGGGCAGCCGTCCGTATCCGTTCCACTCAGACCTCGCACGCGTCGTCGAATGCCCGCCTCGGCAATGAATTCAATGAAGCACAACCTTTTCCGCTTCGGCGGCGTCATCCTGTTTGCGCTGGGTCTCGTGTGGCTGTTCCAGGGCGTTGGCATGCTTGGTGGCAGTTTCATGACGGGACAGACACGTTGGGCTGGAATCGGCGCCGTCACCGCGCTGATAGGCCTGCGGCTCTGGCTCATGTCGCGACACACTTCGTGAGCCGGCAGAGTGGTCCGCGACTACTGCGCGGACTAAAGGGTAATCAACCCACGTCGAACCGCGCGGCGGACCGCATCGGTTCGGTTGGCCGCGCCGAACTTCCCGCAAATCGCCGCCACATGAAACTTCACCGTCTGGTCACTGATCGTCAGACGTTGTGCGATCGCCTTGTTGGAGAGGCCCTCCGCCAA
>JBEBGB010000297.1:0-6112 GCA_040081675.1 Vicinamibacterales bacterium | reverse complement strand
CGTCAAGAAACCGACACCTGGATCGTGCACCTCGCGAGACAGCATGAGCGCGAGTTCGCTCCGCAACTGATCGGCGACACGGTCGGGACGAGAACCTTGCGACATGGAGATTGAAGATTGAAGATCTCAGATTGAAGATTGAGGAAGTCAGATTGAAGATTGAGAACGTTAGATCTTCCGGTCAGAAATCTTCAATCTTCAATCTTCAATCTGAGATCTCACTACGCGATGACGGCGATGCGCTCCATCGTGAAGACCTCGATGCGATCGCCGACCTTCAGGTCGTTGTACTTGTCGAAGCCGATGCCGCACTCGAACCCGGTCTTCACTTCGCCCACATCGTCCTTGAACCGTCGCAGCGAGCCGATCTTGCCGGAGTGAACGACGATGTTGTCGCGCAGCAGACGCGCCTGCGCGTCGCCCGAGCGCGTGATGCGGCCCTCGAGGACCATGCACCCGGCGATGGTGCCGAACTTCGGTACCTTGAAGATGTCGCGCACCTCGGCCACGCCGAGACGCACTTCCTTGAAGGTCGGTTCGAGCAGTCCGACCATCGCCTTCTTCATCTCGTCGGTGACGTGGTAGATGACCGAGTGCTGGCGGATGTCGATGCCCTCCCGGTTCGCCACTTCCTCGGCGTTTCGATCGGGACGGACGTTGAACGCGATGATGATCGCCTTCGACGCCGAGCCGAGGAGCACGTCCGATTCTGTGACGGCGCCGACGCCCGAGTGAATGATGCGAATCTTCACCTTGTCGTCGGACAGCTTGCCCAGCGTGTCGGCCAACACCTCGGCCGAACCTTGCACGTCGGCCTTGATGATGATCGGCAGTTCCTTCATGCCGCCTTCGGCAATCTGCGCCTGAAGCGACTCGAGGGTCAAACGTCCGCCCTTCGCACCGAGCGCCTTGTTCTTGGCTTGCTCTTCGCGGAACGCGGCAATCTGGCGAGCCTTTGCGGCTTCCGCCACCTGGAACACGTCGCCAGGCTGCGGCAGACCCGTGAGACCGAGGACTTCCACGGGTGTCGAGGGGCCGGCCGACTTGGTCGGACGGCCGCGGTCGTCGATGAGCGCTCGGACGCGTCCGACAATCGGGCCGGCAATGAACGTGTCGCCCACGCTGAGCGTGCCGTCCTGCACCAGCACCGTCGCCACCGGACCGCGCCCCTTGTCGAGTTTCGCTTCGAGCACGGTGCCCGTGGCGTTCTTCTTCGGGTTTGCCTTCAGCTCGCCGATTTCGCTGACGAGCAGAATCATCTCGAGCAGCAGATCGATGTTGAGCTTCTTCTTCGCCGAGACTTCGACGGTGACCGTCTTGCCGCCCCATTCTTCCGGCATGAGGTCGAGTTCCGTCATCTCGCGCTTGACGCGTTCTGCGCTGGCGCCCGGCTTGTCGATCTTGTTGATCGCCACGATGATCGGCACGTTCGCCGCCTTCGCGTGATCGATCGCTTCGCGCGTCTGCGGCATGACGCCGTCGTCGGCCGCGACCACCAGGACCACGATGTCGGTGACCTTGGCGCCGCGCGCGCGCATCAAGGTGAAGGCCGCGTGACCAGGCGTGTCGAGGAACACGATGTTCCGGTTGTTGATGGTGACGTGGTACGCACCGATGTGCTGCGTGATGCCGCCAGCTTCGCGCTCTGCCACGCGCGCCTCGCGAATGGCATCGAGCAGACTCGTCTTGCCGTGGTCCACGTGACCCATGACGGTGACGACAGGCGCACGGGTGATGACGTCGGCGGCGTTGGCAACGCCCGCGTCGGTCTGAATCAGCTCTTCTTCGAAGCTGCGCATCTGCACGTCGGCGCCAAACTCGCGGGCCAGCATGGTGGCAGTGTCGGTGTCGAGTGTCGAGTTGATCGTCATCATCAGCCGCTTCATGAGCAGCTTCCCGAGGACGTCTTTGACTCGTAAATCAAGCTTATCCGCCAAATCCTTGACGGTCATGCCCTCGGCGAGCGTGATGGTGCGCGTGACAGGCGGCGGTGCGACCGGTGCGCTCAACTGGCTCGGCTGTGAGTCGCGACGAGGTCCGGACGACCGTCCCGCCGGTGGGCGCGACATCGGCGGACGATGCATGCCCGGGCGCTGCGGATACTGTCCAGGCCGCGGAGGCAGACCAGGCTGTGGCGGACGAACGGGTTGAGACGGCAGCGGTCGTGGTCCACCGGGAGTCGGTCGGGGGCCGGCAGGTCCACTGTACGGCGGCCGGGGGGCGCCTGGAGCGCCGGGGCGAGCCGGCTGACCGGGCACTCCGGGCCTTGCCGTCCCAGGCGTCGCCGGACGCGCGGTCTGCGCCGTCTGCGCGGCAGCGGGTCGATCGGGCGGCCGGACGACGGGCCGTTGCACGACGCGCGGCACGGGATTGGTCGGCAGCGGCGGTGTCATGGATGGCCGCTGCTCCTCGATGCGCAGACGCAGTGTCGGCGGCACGATGCGGCCCGGTGTCGACACTCTGGGCGCCGGCGCGGGCGGTGCCGCGGCAACGGGCGGTGCCGTCGGCGGCGCCTGATGCGTCACCACTTCAGCGACTGGCTCCACAGCGGCGGCAGCGACCGGTATTGCCGGCTCGATGACCGGTTCGTGAGCGGGTGCTTCCTGATGGTCCGTGCGCTCGTCAACGGGTTCGGGCTCGAGCTGTGGCTCGACTACTGGCACGTGTTCAACGACCGCCTGCGCCTCATGCTCTTGCGGGCGCTCGGCCTCGTGCGCGTCGCTAACGTGAACGTGAACGGCGGGCTCTTCTTCTACGACCGGCATGCTGACATCGAACGGTTCCTCTTCATGCGCGGGTGCCGCGGGCGCCGTCGGCTTCGCAGTCTTCACCAGTCGCGGCGGTGGCAACACCGGGCCAGCCGGCTTGGGTGGCTCTGGTGCCTTCTTGGTCAGCGTGGGCTTCTTGCCCTTCTGCACCGGTGTTTCAGCGAAAATGTCACCGGTGGGCAACGTGACGTTCCGCTGCTTCGCGAGCCGGTCGACGAACTGCCGCGCCACGACCTCTTCGATCGTGCTCGACGCGCTCTTGACCTCGATGCCGTGATCGCGCTTCAACAGCGCAGTCACTTCCTGGCTCGTGGTCCCCAGGAGCTCCGCAACCTTGTAAATCCGAACAGTTGCCAACGGTTTACCTCAACATCAAAATACGACGTGCTATTCGGCGCTCTCGCCTTGTGCTGCGCCGGTCACGTCGCCTTCGCTCGAGTCTGACTCGCCCCGCGCGGCGGCGAGAATCTTCTCGGCGGTCTTGTCTCCAATGCCCGGGATGGTCGACAGCTGCTCGACGGTCGCTGCGGCCACCGATTCGGCTGTCGCGAAGCCTGCCTCCACGAGCTTGTGCACGGTCTTCTCGCCAACGCCAGGCAGCGCGAACGGCGCCGCGCTGCTCGCCTCGCCGGCCTCGGTCGCGTCGGCGGCCTCGCCGCCCGCCTCGGCATCGTCGGTCGCTGCCTCAGCGCTGCCTTCGAGTCCTTCGAACTGTGCCTCGACCTCGCGGCGCTTCTCTTCTTCGCTCTTGATGTCGATCCGCCAGCCGGTCAGCTTGGCCCCGAGACGCACGTTCTGGCCCTTCTTGCCGATGGCCAGCGACAGCTGCTTGTCTTCGACAATCACTTCCATCACACGCCCGCCATCGTCGACGATGGAGACACGCTGCACCTTCGCAGGGCTGAGCGCGTTGGTGACGAAGACGACGGGATCGTCCGAGTACTCGACGATGTCGATCTTCTCGCCGCGCAGTTCGCGAATGATGCCCTGGACGCGCGTGCCCTTCATGCCGACGCACGCGCCAACCGGATCGACATCGCGTTCACGCGAGTACACGGCCACCTTTGCGCGGTCGCCGGCTTCGCGCACCGCGCCGCGGATCATCACGGTGCCGTCGTAGATCTCCGGCACTTCCTGTTCGAACAGCTTGATCAGCAGGGCGGGATCGGTGCGCGACAGCTCGATCTGCGGACCCTTGGCACTGCGGTTCACGCGCTTGATGACCGCACGGATCCGGTCCTGCGGCGAGTAACTCTCAGCGCGCGACTGTTCCTTGCGCGGCAACACGGCCTCGATGCGCCCGAGTTCGACGATGATGTCGCCGTTCTCGAACCGCTTGACGATGCCGTTCTTCACGTCGCCGATCTGCTGATTGAATTCCGCGAAGACGTTCTCGCGTTCGGCCTCGCGCACCTTCTGAAAGATGACCTGCTTGGCGGTCTGCGCGGCAATGCGACCGAGATCCTCGGTGGGCCGGGGGAATTCGACCTCCATGTCCACTTCGGCTTCGTCGCCGTACAGCGTATGCGCTTCCTCGAGCGACATCTCGGTGGCAGCGTTGGTCACGGCCTCCACGATCCGCTTCACTGCCACGAGCTCCATCTGCCCGCTCTCGGT
The DNA here is from genome assembly GCA_040081675.1 of Vicinamibacterales bacterium. Taxonomy (GTDB): domain Bacteria; phylum Acidobacteriota; class Vicinamibacteria; order Vicinamibacterales; family CAVVIG01; genus CAVVIG01. Next base: position 1,727 of record JBEBGB010000297.1, on the reverse strand, counting down.
ATTGAAGCGCGCGCGCATGTTCTCGTTCTTGTAGCGCTTTCGAGCCGCGGTCTCGATGGCGTCTTGGAGCGCCGCGATGATGACCTCGGGGTCGACGCCCTTTTCTTTCGAGAGCGCTTCGATCGTCTGCTGCAGCGGATTAGCCATGTCTCAAAATTCCACTTCCAGATTGGCTCGGGTCACGAGCTCGAGCGGCACACGGTGCCGCTGGCCCCCTTCACCGTCGAGGAGCGCGGCGTCGGCATCAACGCCCGCCAGCCGTCCCCTGAAGAAAGTTTGTCCGTTCACGGCCTCGCGCAGCACGAGCTTGGCGCAACGACCGGCGAAACGTTCGTAATCTGCCCGGCTCCGGAGCGGCCGGTCCAACCCTGGCGACGACACCTCCAGGGTGTATGCGCCCGGAATGAAATCCTCCACGTCCAGCAGCGCGCTCAAGTCGCGACTGACGTGCGAGCAATCCGCCACGCTGACACACTCTTCCGCGCTCGCCGCCGGTCCGGGGCGATCAATCTGCACGCGGAGCACCATGCCGCTGGCCTCACGCCGGAACTGCACGTCGAAGATCTCCAGCCCGTAGCCTTCCGCGACTCGAACAGCCGCTGCCCGAACCTGTTCGACGATGCTTGCAACGCCTCGCATTCAGGTCCTGAAACAAAAAAAGTGGGCACACGCCCACTTCGGTCCTACAACCAAAGTTCCGAACACCAAAGTATAGCATGCGATTCCGCGCAAACGGCCGACCGACCGTGCGCGGGGATAGCGTGCTATGAAGCCAGGCTTCAGGCTCCAGGCTCTTGGCTTTAGGCCTGGTCAGCCGCCGATAGAAGTTGTCACGCAGTCGGAGCCCGAAGCCCAAAGCCCGGAGCCCGGAGCCCGGTGTCTTTATCGATCGGCCGCACCATCAGGTCGTAGTGACTTGCACCAACCACCTCGACATTGACGAAATCTCCCGCGCTGTAGGCCGAGGGGTCGCACTCCGTGAGGTACACCGTTGCGTCGATGTCTGGCGCCTGAGTCTCGAGGCGGCCACGCAGTACGAGTTCGTGGTCCGACGCCGGACCATCGACAACGATCCTGAACTGCTGACCGATGCGGTGCTTCTGGCGCGCCGTGACCAGCTTCTTTTGCAGGCGCATGACCCGATTGCGGCGAGACGTTTTCACCCGTGCCGGCACGTCGTCAACGAGGCCGAAGGCAGACGTGCCTTCTTCGTGCGAGTAGGTGAAGACACCGACGTGATCGAACTGGTGGTCGGTGATGAACTGACACAGTTCGGCCACGTCCGCATCTGTTTCGCCCGGGAAACCGACGATGAATGTGGTACGGAAGGAGACGCCCGGCACGCGTGCCCGAATGCGAGTGAGTAGTGCGTCGTACTTCTGCCGCGTGCCAGGACGCTTCATGCGCTTCAGCACCGGGTTCGACGCGTGCTGCAGCGGCAGGTCGATGTACTTGCAGACCTTCTCGCACTCGGCCATCGCGGCCAGCGTCGCATCGTCGATGGTTGTGGGATAGAGATAGAGCAGTCGGATCCACTCGAGTCCATCGACGTCGTTCAACTGACGAAGCAGCCTCGCGAGCGCGCCTCGCTCGCCACGGTCGATGCCGTAGAAGGTGGTGTCCTGCGAAATGAGCAGCAGTTCCTTTACGCCACGCGCCGCCAGCGATCGTGCCTCTTCGATGATCGAGTCGGCGGGCCGGCTGCGATACGCACCGCGCAGCGTCGG
>JBEBGB010000296.1:0-6115 GCA_040081675.1 Vicinamibacterales bacterium | reverse complement strand
ATCTCGCGCACGCTCTCGACGAAGAGGTCGCCGTTCGGCATCACGTCGGACACGCGGCCCGTGACGACGGCCGTGAGTTCCCCGGCGCGGGTCGTTGTGCCATTGCCCTTGAAACCCGTGCTGCTCTTCGTGCTCGCCAGATTCGCCGGGTCAATGAGCGACGGCAGTTTCGACTCGAGCCCGAACAGCCCTGGCAGGGACGCGGACCCGTTCGACGCCTTCGAGATCGACGAGTCGGCACTCCCGCTTGCCGTAATGCTCTCGACAACGCGAATCGTGACCAGGTCGTTGACGCGTCTCGCACGCGAGTCGCCCATCAGACCGTTGATCCAGTCAGACTTGCCGGCCGCCGGCGTCGAGGTCGCCTGCCGTCGCGCCGACTCGAGGTACTTGGTCAGCTGCTCTTCGTACTTGTCGCTGCTGTTCGGCGTCTGCTGCCCGAATGCGGTGTGACCGCACGCGGCCACCAGGACAACCATGGCTGCGACGGACTTGTATCTATTCATGAATCACCTCAACGACGCCCGAGCGAATGACGCGTGCGCGTACCTCGCGCCTGGACTCGCGATTGACGACGCGGACGATCGCTCCTTCGGCCCCGTTGTCGAGCGCGGTGAGCGCGCCCATCACCTGGACCGAACCAATCGACGCCCGAGCCTGCACGACGTCGCCAACCCGAACCGCGGGCGCCATGACCACACTCTGAACCGTCACCACTTCTCCGCTGGCTGCGTCGCGACGAAGCGTGGCTCCGACCAGACGTGCCGCGGTCGGCAAGCGGCGCACTGGCACGGCGCCTGGCGACCCAACAACTTCGGCCACATCGCTGGCGGTCAACACCGTTCCACGAGTGACCGTGCGCGCGGCAACCGCGTGACTGACTGACACCTGCACATTCGCCCGCCCGCGTCCAATCGAGACAGCCCGGCCGGATGGGCCAGGGCCAACGATGCCGAACTCCACCGGCGCGTCGAGCCGCGCATCCGGTGCGATCGTCACGCCGACCGAACCCTCGACCCGACTGCGTACGGCAATCTCGACGTGGTCGACCGTCACGACCGCCGACACACCCATGCGGCTCCGCACCTCCGCCTGCAGGGCGTCGGCCACGCGCGACTCGAGCGAGGCAGTTCCCGCCTGCGCCAGCGCAGACGAAGCGGCACACGCCACAAGCAGGAGTGCCAGCATCTGCTGCATCAACGGACCATGCTGTTGACCTGCGACAGCATCTCGTCGGCCGCCTTGACGACGCGCGAGTTTGCTTCGTAGGCGCGCTGTCCGAGGATCATGTTCACCATCTCCTCGACGACGCTGACGTTCGAGTCTTCGACAAATCCCTGCTGCACCGTGCCTTTGCCGTCCTGCCCGGGCGCGCCTGTTTGCGCGTCGCCCGATGCCGTCGTCACTTCGAACAGGTTGCCGCCCATGGGTCGGAGTCCGGCGGCATTCTGGAACGACGCCAGCTCGATCGTCCCCAGTTGCTGCGTCGCGGTCTGACCCGCAATCTGGGCCGACACGACGCCGTCCTTCGAAATGCTCACGGTCGTGGCATTCGCAGGAATGCTGATTTGCGGTTCGAGCGTGTTGCCTTCGGCGGTGACGATCGTGCCCTGCGCGTCGCGGTGAAACGATCCTGTCCGTGTGTACGCCGTTGTGCCGCTCGGCGTCGTGATTTGAAAGAACCCGTCGCCCTCGATGGCCAGATCGAGTGGTCCGCTGGTCGAGCGCAGGTTGCCCGGCGAGAAGTCTCGCGAGGTTCCCACTGGTCTCGTGCCCAGCCCGATCTCGAGCCCGATGGGCGCCTCGCCCACCGCCGAAGTTGCAGATCCCGGCACACGAGTCTCCTGGTAGACCAGGTCTTCGAACTCCATGTGGCTCTTCTTGAACCCCGACGTGTTCACGTTGGCGAGGTTGTGCGCCACGGTGTCGATGTTGGCCTGCTGAGCGTTCATGCCGCTCGCGGCCGTGTAGAGTGCGCGGATCATCTGGATCTCCCTAGTTGCTCGATGGCGCGTCCATCGATGTCGTTCATCATGAGCGAGATGGCCTTCTGCAAGGCTTCGAAGCCCCTCGTCACCGTGGTCAATTGCGCGACCCGGTCGACGACCGATACGTTCGACTGTTCGAGTGCGCCTGAGCGGATGACCGGCTTGTCCACGTTTTGTGGTTCAACCGACGCTGGAGCACGAAGACGCGCGCCGGACTCGGTTGCCAGGATCGAGGGGTCGTCGAACGTGACGACTTTCAAGGTGCCTGCAGCAACGCCGCCGGCTCGGATGGTGCCGTCGGCATCCACTTTGACTTCACCCTGGCCAAGACGAATCGGACCCGACGTGCCCTGCACCTCAGAGCCATCGTCGGTCACGAGCGCGCCCTCGGCGTTGCGCGAGAAGTGTCCGTTGCGCGTGTAGCGTGGGCCGGCGGGCGTGTCGATCACGAAGAAGCCCTTGCCTTCAACGGCCATGTCGAGATCGCGTCCCGTCGCCGCCAAGGCACCCGGGCTCATATCCAGCCGTCTGGTACCGCTGGTGACGTCGATCGCGGATTGGAGCACCGCGTTGAACTGCGGCCGATTGGCCTGCGCATCCGCGGCTCGCTCGCTCTTGTAGCCGGCCGTGCCGACATTCGCGATGTCCGCGGCCAGTCGATCCAACTGGTCGAGGCGCGTGCGCATGCCGCTCAGCGCAATGTATTGGCTGCCTGCCATGACGTCTCCTCTCCGACGGTTCGTGAAAACAGCACGTCCTGCACGATCTCGTCGGCCTGGACGCGCACCATCGTGTAGGGTTCCCAATGCGCGTCAGCCAGGTGCGCCTTGCGCGAGGCCGTCGCGATGTTGGCGATCTGGGTGACGGCTTCCTGCTGATCGCGCACCAGCACGCCGTTCGCCCGAACCGACGCGCGTGCCCGCGGCGCGGCGGCGTCGCTGCCTTGCCCGTAGTGTTCGAGCAACTGATTCCACGTGTCGTCCTCGACCAGGTAGAGCTCGGGGTTCCATTCGGCGAGACGACGAAGCGCCTTCACCGCGTCCCAGCGAACCGGCGCTCTCGACGCCACCCGAACGTTGCGACGTTCGTCTGGCTGCGAGAAGGGAATCAACCCGAGCGCCAGGATGGCTTCGCGTGACAATCCTCCCGGGGCATCGCGGACCGTCGCGGGGTCGATAGCGGTGAGATATCGGGCGCCTGCCTGCGCGGCCAGCGCCTTCAACACCAGCGCCCCGTCGACGCCGTACATCGCCTTGGCCTGCGCTCCCAGCCTGAGTCCACTGGTGCGCTGCTGCTCGAGGGCGTGGTGCAACTGGTCAGCAGACAGCGCGCCGTGATGCCGTAGCAACACACCCAGACGAAGGTGCGGTGGTCCCGGCATCAACGGTGCTGTCGGCGCCGCGGGAACGTCCGCGAGGAGACGCCGGAGCATCTGCTCCACGCATCCCTGCGAACAGAACCAGCGGTCGTCGATCCTCACGCCCCATCTGCCAGTCATCACGTCTGGCCGCCAGGTGGTGCAGGTGTCAGACGCGCAACGAGCCATAGTCCCCCTCAGCCGTTATCTTCGGCAGTCCGCCAAGTTCGAGATGCAGCCCGATCTCGCTTTCCGACATGCCCATCTCGGCAGCCACACCAGCTACCGACCGGCCGTCGCGTACGGCGGCCACGATTCGCTTGGTTGCCGCTCTCGCCGTGGCGCGGGTCGACGTTTTGCGACCGACCGCTGTGAGACCGGCGGCGACCGACGCCAACCCGTGCTCTGTCGTGTCGGTCAACAGCGACAGAGCCTCGGCAAAGTGCGCCAGTCGTTCGTTCGTGCGCTCGGCGCCAGACACACGCCGCGCCAGGCGGACGAGCAGCGAGAGTTGCAGTGCGTTGATCACGGCCATGACCGCGAGCAAGACGATGGTGATCATCGGGCCTCCACCGCTCGAAGACGATCCGAGCGACTCACAAGATCGGTGATGCGCAGGCCATAGCTGCCGTCGACGATGACGACTTCGCCGTAGGCAATGACCTTATCGCTGACCAGCAGCTCCACGGGATCGTCCGGCGAACGCCCCATGTCGACAATCGAGCCAGGGCCGAGTCCTGAGAGCGCTTTCAGAGACATGACGGTTCGTCCGAATCGAACGACGAGCGGAAGCTCGACATCGAGTACCAGTTCGAGGTTGCCGTTCGTACGGTGCTGCGTCTCGCTTGTCGCCAGCGTCGCCGTGGTGGCGACAAAGCCAAGCGACCCATCCGGAAACGAAAATGAATAGTGCGTGGCGCCGTGCGGCGCCGATGCTGGCGTAACCGACGACACCGTGATCTCGAGCGCGGCGAACTCGGCCGACTCGGAGATGCGATCGACCGCCTGCGCGCCAGCCTGGCGAAGGACCGCCGAGACTTCCTCTGGCGTTGCTGCCCGGTCCGGGTCGCTGGTGGAACGCGCCGCGTTCGCTCCGGTCGACGCCGGGAACCACACGACGACCGAGCCGATCTGCGTGCCGGTGACCTTGAACGACATCCGCAGCCCCGGCCCCGCCTCTGCGTCGACGGGCTCGAGCGCGACGTCGTGTCTGGGGCCAGCGGCCAGACTGGCCGCCATCTCGCCCGCGATCAGGGTCGCCAGCCGTCTCGATAGCGATGCGTCGTTCATATCAGGCCTCACTCACGCCGGGTTCGATCCGATGGTCGACCCGCACACCGACGCGTCCGGCGTGCCGGGTCAATCGCCCCTTGAACTTTGGCGTGTCACCCACGTCCAGCAGGATCGGGGCGTCTGCAGAGATGCCAAGCGTCAGCACATCGCCCACATGGAGAGCGACAAGATCGCTCGTACGGAGGCGCGCGCCGAGGCGTGCGGTGAGCTCGACCGGCACGCGCGACAGATTGTCGCGAATCCAGAGCCGCTCTTCGTCGTTCGGCTCGCGTCGCTGACGATGCCAGGCTTGACCGAAGTGTGCGCCGACCGCTTCGATGAGGCTGGCCGGCAGACACAGATTCATCATTCCGCGTGCGCTGCCGATTCTTACGTCGAACGCGATCATGACGACGACTTCATTCGGCCCCGAGACCTGCAACATCTGGGGACGTGTCTCGCGGGCGCGGACCGTGAACGCCATCGGGGTGATGCCGCGCCACGTCTCGGACAGCGCGTCGAGCAGCAGCTTCACGACCGAGTCGATCACGTTCTGCTCGATATCGCTGAGGGCACGATTGGGCGCGGGGCCGGTGCCAGAGCCGCCGAGCATGCGGTCAACAACAGCAAACGCGATCGCTGGGTTCACCTCGAGCGATCCGAGATCCTCGAACGGCGCGAGTCCCAGGGCGTAGAACGCCGTAGGGTCGGACAGCGACATGAGGAACTCTGAGTACGAGAACTGTTCGACCGACACCACCGACAGTTCCGTCATCGTCCGCAAGTAGGCGGACAGCGACGTCGCGACGTTGCGCGCAAAGCGCTCGTGCAGGAACTGCAGCGAGTGAATCTGCTCCTTCGACACCCGGTCGGGTCGCCTGAAGTTGTACAGGGAGACGCTATCGCCGCCTGCTGACAAACGCGACGACGAGTCGACTGCGGAGCTGACACTACCGGACAGCAGTCCGTCGATTTCTTCTTGAGAGAGGGCTTTGCTCATGCCGTCGTCCCCGGATGCTGCATCCGTGTGGCGAGGCGTGACCGGAGTCTGCCGATGGCCTGCGTGCGCAACTGCGACACGCGCGACTCGCCAACGCCGATGACCTCGCCGATTTCGGCAAGCGTCAGTTCCTCGTGGTAGTACAGCGCGAGGATGTGCCGTTCGCGCTCGGGCAGTTCAGTGATCGCCTCGGCCAGAAACTCGCGTAGCTCTTGTCGTTCGAGACGCGCGTAGGGCCCCTCGCCCGGATCGATGGCCACTTCGAGCGAGTTGGTGCCGTCCTCTGACGTGGCCTGGCGGATGGTGGCCAACTCCGCCGTCTTCAGCTGGTCCAGAATGCGCCCGTACTCCACGTCCGAGACGTTCAGTGCGCCGGCGATTTCCTTCTCCTGCGGCTCGCGCCCGAGTTCGTGGCGAAGCCGTGCGACGGTTCCGTCCATCGTCCGCCCCATCTTGCGCACCGACCGGGGCGCCCAGTCGAGATCGCGGAGCGCATCC
>JBEBGB010001109.1:0-1499 GCA_040081675.1 Vicinamibacterales bacterium | reverse complement strand
GACCTCGAGGACATTGCGCGTCGCGCCGGGCTCGATGTCGACACCGTCGTCTCGATCCACACAGAGATTGATTACCGTGTGTTCATGCTCGGGTTCATGCCAGGATTCGCGTATCTTGGCACCGTCGATGCCCGCATTGCTACGCCCAGACACGCCACGCCGCGGCTTCAGGTGCCCTCGGGGTCAGTAGGGATTGCCGGCCAGCAGACGGGCATCTATCCTGCGCAGACACCTGGCGGTTGGAACATCATCGGGCGAACACCGCTCGGAACGTGGAAGCCGACTGCCGAACGGCCAGCAATGTTTCGAGCGGGCGACAGCGTGCGGTTTCGCCGGATCGACAGCGGTACGTTCGAGCGAATCGCGGCTTCGCAGGACGCCGCGGCATGAGCGACATGCTCGACATGCTCGAGGTGCTCGCACCGGGACTCTTCACGACCGTGCAGGATCTCGGACGCTGGGGACACCAGTCGTCAGGGGTACCTGTCGCAGGTGCAATGGATCCCTTTGCTCATAGACTCGCGAACGCCATCGTGTCGAATCCACGTGACGCGGCCACGCTCGAGATCACACTCACGGGCCCGACGCTGGCATTTCACGTTGCCCGGTCGTTTGCTGTGTCAGGCGCCTCGTTCGACCTCTTCGTGGACGACCGGCCGGTTGAAACCGAGGGCTTGCTCGAGGCTCGCGCGGGTTCCGTGCTGCGATTTGGTGCCCGGCGTGCCGGCGCGCGCGCGTACCTTGCGGTCGCGGGCGGGATCGACGTGCCGTTGGTGCTTGGCAGCCGTGCGACTCATGTTCCTTCTGCGATGGGCGGTTGCCATGGCCGCGCACTACGCAAGGGCGATCGACTGCCCCTTGGGGCCGCACGTCCGGCCGCGACGACGTCCTACGGGTTGCCTCGGCCCCTGGAGCGCCAAACGCAAGACGTGGCCATCGTTCGGGTCATGAGCGGTCCGCAGGCGGACCGTTTCACCCCTGACGCTCTCGATGCACTCACGGCATCTCCGTACCAAGTCGACAGCAGCTCCAATCGCATGGGATATCGACTCGTTGGACCGACGCTCGGTCATCGACACGGGGCGGACATCATCTCTGACGCCACGCCGCTCGGCACCGTGCAGGTACCGGCGTCTGGGCAACCGCTGCTGCTCATGGCCGACCGACAGACAACAGGCGGTTACGCGAAGATCGCGACCGTGATCAGCGCCGATATTGGTGTGGCAGGTCAGGTTGCGCCAGGAGGCTTCCTGCACTTCCAGGCGTGCAGCCGCGCGGACGCCATCGCGGCTCTGCTTGTGCGTGAGAGGCGCCTGCTTGCGCTCGAATCGAGGGGCGCGTGAACGCCTTCACCGCTACGTTGCAGCACGCATTCGGTGTCGAGCGTGTGGCAATCGAAGCGCCGCTTGGTCCGCTGACGACGTTTCGTGTCGGTGGACCGGCCGAGTGGTTGCTCGAAACCCGGACCTCCGATGAACTGGTGCAAGCCGTCCGCCTCG
>JBEBGB010001108.1:0-1499 GCA_040081675.1 Vicinamibacterales bacterium | reverse complement strand
ACGGTGATGTGTCCCATCTTTCGTCCGGGACGTGCGATCGTCTTGCCGTACAAGTGCAGCTTCACGTCGGGCATGGCAAGAGCACCCGCCCAGTTCGGCTCGCCGCCAGTCCACAGGTCTCCGAGCAGATTCACCATGGCCGCAGGCTGAATCAGTTCCGGCGAACCCAGCGGAAAACCGCAAATGGCGCGGACCTGCTGCTCGAATTGACTCGTGCGGCAGGCGTCGAACGTGAGGTGACCGGAGTTGTGCGGCCGCGGCGCCAATTCGTTCACGAGGAGCCGGCCCTGGCGCGTCACAAAGAACTCGACGCACAGAATGCCGATGTATTCGAGTTCCTCGAGAATGGTTCGCGTCATGTCCATTGCGTCCGCCGCGAGGTTCGCACGAATGCCGGCCGGCGCGATCGTCACGTCCAGGATGTGCCGGGCATGCACGTTCTCGAACGGCTCGAAGAACGACATCTGACCGTCGACGCCTCGAGCCGCAATGATGGATAGCTCGCGCTCGAGATCGATGAAGGCTTCGAGCACGGCCGCGCGCTTCTCGAGTTGCTCCCACGCCTCGAGCGGATTTGTATCGGGGCCGATCGCGACCTGCCCTTTGCCGTCGTAGCCAAGTGCTGCCGTCTTCAGCACGCAGGGACGCCCCAGCCGCGTCACGCCCTCCAACAGATCGGTCTCGGTTCGCACCTCGAGGAACGGGGTGACGGGAATGCCGCTCGATGACAAAAACCGCTTCTCGCGGATGCGATGTTGTGCGATCTCGAGCGCTGCCCCGTTGGGCCGCACGCAGACCATGGCCTCGGCGGCAGCAACCGCCGCGGCCGGCACGTTCTCGAACTCGAAGGTGATGACGTCGACGCCCTTCGCAAAGGCGCGAACCTGATCCAGGTCGTCGTACGACGAGACCATCTCGACGTCGGCAATCTGCCCGGTGGGCGTATCGTATTCGGGCGCCAGCGTGTGGACGCGGTAGCCCAGTCGACGTGCGGCCATGGCGAACATGCGCCCGAGCTGTCCGCCGCCGAGCACGCCAATCGTAGAACCGGGATGGATGGTGCGAGAGGTCACGTCAACTGATCGCGCTGAACAGCGGACGCGATCTCTGCGCGATACGCCTGAAGTTTTTCTTGAAGGTCCGGACGCGTGGTCGCGAGGATCGACACTGCGAGCAAGCCCGCGTTCGCTGCACCTGCCGCACCAATCGCAACCGTCGCTACCGGCACACCCTTGGGCATCTGCACGATCGACAACAGGGAGTCGAGTCCGTTCAGCGCCTTGCTCTGAATGGGCACGCCAATCACTGGCAGGATAGTGTGTGCCGCAACCATGCCTGGCAAATGGGCCGCGCCGCCAGCACCGGCAATGATGACGTGAAGACCGCGACCCGCGGCGCTGGCCGCATAGTCGGCCATGAGCGCGGGCGTGCGATGTGCTGACACGACACGACACTCGTGGGGTACACCAAACTGGGTCAACATCTCATCCGCCTGGCGC
>JBEBGB010001107.1:0-1499 GCA_040081675.1 Vicinamibacterales bacterium | reverse complement strand
ACGCGGCTCGATCGGCTGGTCATCGAACTGACGGAAGGGTCCGCAGTCGATCACTTCAAGATCGCGCACACGGCAATCAAGATGGCACGTCAGCGCGGCGCCCGGCTGGCCGTTGACGACACGGGCTCGGGATACGCGAGCCTGCAACAGGTCATGCGGCTGCGTCCCGACTTCGTCAAACTCGACCGGGGGTTCATTGCGAACTGCGACAAAGATTCAGCCCGTGCCGCCATGATTGAAGCCGTCGCGGCAGTGGCGGCGCGCATCGACGCATGGTTGGTCGCCGAAGGCGTCGAAACCGAGGCTGAACTCCGGTGCCTCATGCGCCTCGGTGTGCCTCTCGCGCAGGGATTCTACCTGGGACGGCCCGCGCCGACGATGAAGCCAGTGCCGGCGTCGGCGTTGAACGCGATCACCGCACGTCGCCAACGCGCGACCGATCAGGCTGTGGCCGCGGCGATCCTCGACACGTGGCCACACCTCGCGCAGAAAGGAGCGTCTCTGATCTTCGCGCAGAAGCTGACGCTGATTCTCGACGCGGAACAGCGCCCTGTGTCCTGGACCGGGCCCGGCGCTTCGCGTGTGACGCGTCCACTTACCGCCAGGACACACACTCCGCTCCGGGCTCTGGCGAAGCGCGCCATGGCAAGGGGCGACGCCAGTCGGTTCCTCCCAATCGTGTGCGTCGACGAGGACGGCCGGTATCTCGGTGTGATCCGGATAGAGCACATCGTCGCGTGGCTGACATCGCGCTGAAGGACGCCCGCCGCTCTCTACTTCGCGTAGCATTGATGGGTCGGCCGGATTGACGGTTCCCATCGACGCTGTCCACGCCCCATGAGTCCTTCGCGATGACACGCTGGCTCCTCGCTCTCGTCTTTGGACTCGTCGCATCACTGGTAGCCGCGGCTCTCGGCGCATTTGGACTCCAGACGCTCGAACTCGAGACCTACGACGCGCGCATGCGTGTCGTCGCCACCGGAGCCGGCGACCTGCCGCCCATCTCGCTGGTGCTCATCGACGACAATTCGATCACGCGGATGGAGCCGCTCGTCGGTCGATGGCCCTGGCCGCGTGTGGTCCACAGTCTGCTCATCGACTTCCTGGCTCGTGGACCCGCGAAGGTTGTTGCCTACGACGTGCTGTTCAGCGAGGCCGACAAGGGCACCTCGCAGATCCTCGGCACGACCTGGACGGGCAAAGAGTCGGATGATGCGCTCGTCGATTCCGTGCGCACGGCCGGCAACGTGATCCTCGCGGTGGAAGCATCGAGCGAGGGCCTGGTCGACTCGTCAAAGGACGTGCAGGCGCCGCTTGACGGCGTAGCCTCTCTCGACCGCAACTGGCCAATCTCGGGTTTCGCTGAACGCCGTCCGCTGCTCACGCCGCCGTTTCCGGCGCTGGCCGCTGCGGTGCGCGGAGTCGGTCACGCGCGGCTCGCCTACGACGCCGATGGTCCCGCTCGCCGCTACGTGCCGTTTGTGGAGGTTGCCGGCCGC
>JBEBGB010001106.1:0-1503 GCA_040081675.1 Vicinamibacterales bacterium | reverse complement strand
CTATACGACCACATCCCTCGGTGTGTACGCCGCAATCGATCCAGCTACCGGACGCACGCTCTGGAAGTACGACCCTGAGATCTGGAAGGTTGGTCGTCCACCGAACCTGGGCTTCACGCATCGCGGGTCTGCGTATTGGACCGACGGCACGAAGCGCCGCATCATCAGCGGCACGCACGACGCACGAATCGTGTCGATCGATGCCGAGACTGGCAAGCCTGATCCGACGTTTGGCGACAACGGCAAGGCCGACGTCATTGCTGGACTGCCGTACGCCGAGCGCATGCGCAACTACGCGATCAACTCAACGCCGGTTGTCGTGCGCGACGTGGTGATCTCCGGGTCGAATATCACCGACGGTCCGTTGGTCAAGGAGCAGCCGCGCGGCGACATCTTCGGCTTCGATGTTCGAACCGGCAAGAAGCTCTGGACGTTCCACTCGGTTCCCCAGGTAGGAGAGTTCGGCCACGACAGCTGGGAGAATGGGTCGGCCGAATACACGGGGAACACGAACGTGTGGTCGCTCATCTCGGTCGACGAGGAGCTTGGGTACGTCTACCTGCCCTTCGGTACGCCGACCAACGACTATTACGGTGGCCACCGTCACGGCAACAACCTGTTCGCCGAGAGCCTCGTGTGTCTCGATGCGAAGACAGGCAAGCGCGTGTGGCACTTTCAAGCCGTGCATCATGGGCTCTGGGACTACGACTTCCCGACTGCACCCAACCTGGTCGACATCACTGTGAATGGCCGCCGCATTCCCGCGGTGGCGCAGGTGAGCAAGCAAGGGTTCGTCTACGTGTTCGACAGGCGGACGGGCGCACCCGTGTGGCCCATCGAAGAACGTCCTGTGCCGGCGTCGACTGCGCCGGGAGAACTCGCGTCGAAGACGCAGCCGTTTCCGACCGTGCCGCCTCCCTTCGATCGGCAAGGCCTGCAAGACGCCGACGTGGTCGACTTCACACCGGAACTGCGGGCACAGGCGCTCGATGTCCTGAAGCAGTGGGATCGAGGGCCGCTGTTCACCACTCCAACGGAACGCGGCTCAATCCAGCTTCCCGGTAATGTCGGTGGCGCCGACTGGGGAGGCGCAGGCGTCGATCCCGCCACGGGCTTCCTGTACGTGCCGTCGCTCACCAGTCCGATCATCGTGCAGTTGGTGAAGGGCGACCCCGCCACCGGCAACATGCTGTATCGGCGAGGCGGGACGCAGCAGAACCTCCCGACCCTGGATGGCATTCCTCTCTACAAACCGCCGTACAGCCGCGTGACCGCGTACGACCTGAACAAGGGTGTCATCGCGTGGCAGGTGCCGATTGGCGAGGGTCCACGAAATCATCCGCTGCTGAAGGACCTGGCCCTCGGACCGCTGGGTAACGGCACACGCGGCAGCCCGCTCGTCACATCGACCTTGCTCTTCGTCAGCCAGTTTTCAGGAGGCCTCGGTCGTGCCACCGGGCTTCCGGTCGGAGGGCGTCCACTGACCGAGATGGCGCCGGAGTC
>JBEBGB010001105.1:0-1504 GCA_040081675.1 Vicinamibacterales bacterium | reverse complement strand
GCCGTCTTGCGGGACGCGCTTCTCCGCGATGTCGAGTTCGGCCATCACCTTGATGCGCGAGATGATCGGACCGTGAAACTGCTTGGCAATCGGCCGCATCGCGGGCTGCAGAACGCCGTCGACCCGGTACTTCACATGCACGGCATCGTCTTGCGTTTCGATGTGAATGTCGCTCGCCCGCCGCTGAATCGCCGTATAGATCGTGGAATCGATCAGACGAATGACCGGGCTGATGTCGCTCGTGAGCCGTTCAACCGTGAGGCTGTCCTCGCCCGAATCGTCTTCCTTCAGCAGCTGCAGCTGGAAGCCCTCGGTCGCGTCCTCGAGCACGCGCTGCGAGCTCTCGCTCTTCTTCAGAATCGCCTCGATCGCCGAGCGAGGCCCCACCGCCACCTTGATCGGTGTCGACAGCAGCACGCCCAACTCGTCGATCATCGGGATGTCGGTCGGATCGGAGACGACGATGCAGAGGGTCTTACCGTCGCGTCGGTAGGGTACGAAGCCGTACCGCAACATGAGGTCCGCGGGGATCGAACGGAACAGTTCCTGATCGATGCGGAACGTGTCCATATCGACGAACTCGAGCCGGTACCGCTCGGCCTGGCGGCGCGCGTGTTCGAGTTCAGCCGCCCGCTCTGCGGGGCCGAACTCTGGCGCCTCTGCCTGAAGTTGTGCCGTATTGAGGTCAGCCATGCGTGATGAAACTTCAGACTCCCTGTGCTTCGACCTAGCCGGCCAGCACAGAACTGAGCTGGAACAGCGGCATATACAGAGCGAGCAGCAAGCCCGCGATCACGATGCCCATGATCACCAGCAAGACCGGTTCGACCAGCGTGACGAAGCGCTCCATGTTCGTGGAGATTTCTTCGTCGTAGAAATCAGCGACGGTGTTCAGCATGTCCTGCAACGCACCTGTCGACTCACCCACCTCCGCCATCTTCACAGCCACTTCCGGGAACACCTTGCGTGCGTCGAGCGCGGCGGAAAACGACTGCCCCTCACGCACACGCGCGCTGACCACGTCGAGCTGCCTGGCAACGTACTGATTGCCGACAGACTTCGACGCGATGTCCAGCGCGTGGACCAGCGGAAGTCCACCGCCTAGGAGTGTCGCCAAGGTGCGCGCCATCTGTGACGTGGCAAACTTTGCCGCGATGTCGCCCACCACTGGCACGCTCAACACCAGCCGATCGAATCGTGCCTGTTGACCTGGCCTTCGCACCCACATCACGAACAGGGCGACCGCCGCCACGAGACCTATCGCAAGAAGCACGCCGTATTGCCGGACCGTGTCCGACACCGCGACGATGATGCGGGTGACGAGCGGCAGGTTCGCGCCAAACGACGCATAGAAGTCGGAGAAGGCCGGCACGACCTTCAGCACGATGATCGACACCAGCGCCAGCGCCAGCACGATGAGAATGATGGGATAAACCAGCGCAGAAATCGTCTTGCGCCTCACCGTGGCGATGATCTTCGTGTACTCCACGAATCGACGCAGCAC